>JBDSFL010000559.1:0-11649 GCA_039919545.1 Thermoanaerobaculia bacterium
GATTCGCTCGGAGGGGGCGAGGGGGAACCGGCGCTGGTTCC
Organism: Thermoanaerobaculia bacterium; assembly: GCA_039919545.1. Lineage (GTDB taxonomy): Bacteria > Acidobacteriota > Thermoanaerobaculia > UBA5066 > UBA5066 > JBDSFL01. Next base: position 42 of record JBDSFL010000559.1, read on the forward strand.
CCCTCCTCATCACGCCGCCCGCGTGCGGAAGTACTCGATCGTCTCGCGCAAACCGTCCGACAGCTCCACGGTGGGCGCCCAGCCGAGCTTCGTGGAGGCCAGCGTGATGTCTGGACGCCGCTGCCGCGGATCGTCTACCGGGAGCGGCTCGTGGATGATCGGCGCCGAGGTGCCGGTCAGCGTCCGGATCGTCTCGGCAAACTGCATGACGCTCAGCTCGGCGGGATTGCCGATGTTCACCGGCGTGCCGATGTCGGACATCAGCAGTCGGTAGATCCCGTCGATGAGATCGGTCACGAAGCAGAACGAGCGTGTCTGCGAGCCGTCGCCGAAAACCGTGAGAGGCTCGTTCCGGAGCGCCTGGCCGATGAGCGACGGCACGATGCGGCCGTCTTTCGGCCGCATGCGCGGGCCGTACGTGTTGAAGATGCGCACGATGCGTGTGTCCACGCCGTGGAAATTCCGGTAGGCGATCGTGATGGCCTCGGCGAAACGCTTGGCTTCGTCGTAGCAGCCGCGCGGTCCTACCGGGTTCACGTTCCCCCAGTAGCTCTCGGGCTGGGGATGGACGAGCGGGTCGCCGTAGACCTCCGACGTCGAGGCGAGCAGGAACCGCGCCTTCTTGGCCCGCGCGAGCCCCAGCGCCTTGTGGGTGCCGAGCGCGCCCACTTTCAGGGTCTGGATGGGGATCTGCAGGTAGTCGATGGGGGAGGCCGGCGAGGCGAAGTGGAGGATCGCGTCCACCTCGCCCTCGAGGTAGATGTACTCGGTGACGTCGTGGTGGACGAAGCGAAATCGCTCGTGCCCGGCGAGATGGGCGATGTTCCGCACATCCCCCGTGATCAGATTGTCGAGCCCCGTCACCTGATGACCCTCGAGGAGAAGACGATCGGCGAGATGGCTCCCGAGAAATCCGGCGGCGCCGGTCACGACAACACGCATTGCCCACGATTCTAATGGAGCGCCTGTTTTTCGATTTAGGGTGCAGAATATGGACGTTTCGGGAAGAGGAGGGCGCATGGGGACGAATCGGCGCGTGGCGACCTGGGCCGTCGGACTGTTGAGCTTGTTCGGGTTTCGGTTGCTTCACGCGGGGGTCATGCCCATCCAGGGGACGTGGATCCTCGATGCGAAGAACAGCAAGAACGTACCAGACTCCGTCAAGAGCATCGACTTGCAGATCATGCTAAAGGGGCGCGAGCTCTTCACTCAGCGCCTCTTCGAGGGCGCTCCGGTTGGCGAACCGACGGTGCTCGTGCTCGACGGCGTGAGCCGTGAGCGTGAGATCGCCAAGGGCACCATGGGTGCGATCGCGGGCAACTGGAAGGCGAACGGCAAGCTGATCGAGCAGATCGTGAAGACGCGCGCGGCCAACCTGCTGGAAGTCGTCCAGACGACGAACGTCACGGTCACCGACGACGGCGAGGTGATGACCCGCGTGCAGACGACGCTCCAGGCCGGCGAGCGCAACGAGCGCGTGATGATCTACCGCAGGAAGCACTAGCGGTCAGCTGCGGCCCACTCCCGCGTAGTTCCAGCCCAGCTTCTTCATCTCCTTGGGCGCGTAGAGGTTCCGGAAGTCGATGAAGTTCTTCGTCTTCATCGTGCCTTCCAGGCGGTCCAGGTCGAGCTTGCGGAACTGGTTCCAGTCCGTCGCGAGTACCAGGACGTCGGCGTTCTCGACACAGGTGTAGACGTCCTCGGCGAACTCCACGCCGGAGAGCTCCTTGCGCGCGTTCTCCATGGCAGCAGGATCGAAGGCGACGACGACGGCGCCTCGAGACTTCAGATCGTCGATCAGCCTCAGGCTCGCGCTCTCGCGGATGTCGTCGGTCTCGGGCTTGAAGGCGATGCCGAGCACGGCGACCCTCTTTCCCTTCAGGTCGCCGCAGATCGATTCCACTTTCTCGATCATCCGCGCCTTCACGGCGTCGTTCACCGAAAGCACCGCTTCCATGATCTGGAAGCGGTAGCCCTTTCGACGCGCGAGATCCACCACCGCGGAGGAATCCTTGGGGAAGCAGGAGCCGCCGTAGCCGGGGCCGGGTAGCAGGAAGTGCGGCGAGATGCGCTTGTCGAGCCCCATCCCGCGCGCCACGTCTTTAACGTCCGCGCCCATCAGATCGCACATGGCGGCGACCTCGTTGATGAAGGAGATCTTCAAGGCGAGAAAGCCGTTCGAGGCGTACTTGATCAGCTCGGCCGACTCGACGTCCGTGGTGACGAACGGGACACCCGCGATGGCGAGCGGCGAGTAGACGTCCTTGACGATGGCGATGGCCTCCGCGTCGCGTGAGCCGATGACCACGCGATCGGGGTGCATGAAGTCTTCGATGGCCGAACCTTCCCTCAGGAACTCCGGGTTCGAGACGACCGAGAACTTGTGACGCCCGTTGCTCGTCTTCAGGATCCCCTCGATCTCGGCACCGGTGCCCGTGGGCACGGTGGACTTGGTGACGACGACCTTGTAGCCGTTCATGTGGCTGCCGATCGAATTGGCCACCTGGTAGATGAAGGAGAGGTCGGGCGAGCCGTCGCCCTTCGGCGGCGTGCCGACGGCGATGAAGATCACGAGACAGCGCTCGATGGCTTCCTGCAGGTCGGTCGTGAAGCGCAGCCGCCCCGCCTTCTCGTTCTTGTGGATGAGCTCTTCGAGACCCGGCTCGTAGATCGGCGAGACGCCGTTCTTGAGGAGGGCGATCTTGGCCTCGTCCTTGTCGACGCACGTCACGTCCATGCCGAAATCGGCGAGGCAGGCTCCGGTCACGAGTCCGACGTAGCCGGTTCCGACCATGCAGATATTCATTCGGAGGGCTCCTTAGGGTCGGCGTTCGAGGCGCCGCAATTCCGCGAAACGGCCGGAGTCTACTTTGCTCCAGGTCCTTTGCCGAACCGGCCGCGGAAGACGTCGAAGAGCTCTCGGCGAGAGACCGTGAGCGGCGGCCCCGGAGCCTGGCTCTCATCGACGTGGGAGGGGCGAGCGGGCGCGAAATTCGCCGGCGCTCCGGCGAGCCGGGCGGACACGATGTCCGACGCGAGGCGGTCCAGGTCGCGCTCGGGGGCGAAGCCGAGCGTGCTCCAGATCCTCTCCATGTCGGCGATGCGCCACGAGCGCTGAGGCGGCAAGCAGACGATGCGTGGAACCTTCCCCGCCCGGCGCCCCAGGCGTTCGACGAGCGCCCGCGGCGCGACGGGCGTGCCGCTCCCCACGTTCAGCACGGCGGCGAGGGGGCGCTTCTCGATCGCGAGCTCGATGGCCCGCGCCGCGTCCGCGACGTGGAGGAAATCGCGCGGCATCGTGTCCGAGAGGAACACCTCCTCGTCCGCGAGCACCGCCTCGAGCTCCTGCATCGGGAAGCGGCTCATCGGCATCGCCGGCCCGATGGGCTCGAAGAGGCGAAGGATCACGAAGGGGAGGGCGGAATTGGTGATCAGCGCCTCGTCCCGGGCGCTCGCCTCACGGCGCGGATCTCCCGCGGTGACGAGCGGTTCATCTTCCGACGCGCGCCGAAGGTCGGGGGCCGGACCGTAGAGATCCGAATCCGACAGGTGCAGGAAGTGGTCGACCCGGACCGACAGGCACGACTCCACGAGCGCCTCGACCCCTGGCCCGGCTGCCGAAAAACGCGCGGCGTTCACGACGACCTCGGGCCGATGCTCGGTGATGACGGAATGGGCGACGAGCGGATCGGCCATGTCGGCGCGCACGACCACGGCGTTCGCTTCGCCCCGCAGGCCCGCGCCCCGTTCCTCGCGCGCTTCCCTTCCGTCTCCCGAATCCTCGAACGAGTCGGCGATCACGACCTGGTCTCCGCGGCGCAGGAGGCGCCGGGCCAGGGCAGAGCCGAGGAATCCGGCGCCGCCTACGACGAGGACGCGGCTCATGGGATCAGGGCGTCTTCGACGGCGAGGGCGCCGGCGCCGTCGGGTTCGGCGCTGCCGGGCCCGGAGTGCTCGCCGGCAGGGGTTCCGGCTGGGGCTCGGGCTCGGTCTCCGGCGGCAGCGCGGAACGCGTCTCTTTGCCCGCCGGCGTCTTGCCCTGGAGCGTGTCGTGATACCGCTTGGAGATTCCCGAGCGCTGCCGGTTGCGAATGAGCCAGCGCAGCATCTTGCTCTGATCGATGCCCACGATCACGTCGTTCAGTGCCTCGTACACGCTCGGATCGCTGATGAGCTTGCCGGCGGTTCCCTCCGAGGAGTCGAGCTTCTTGGCGACGCGGGCCAGGCTGCCCGAGATGGTCTTGAGGTCGTTCAGGAACGTCTTCGAGAAATCGTCGTCCTTGAGGAGCTTCGGGACGAGGCCCTTTCCGCTGGAGAGGTCGTGCGAGAACGAGGCCAGGCCGTCCGCCGTCCCCTTGAGCGAGTCGATCATCGCGAAGAATTTTTTCTTTCCTTCCGGATCGCCCAGCAGCGCGGGAATCAGACCTTCGCCGCTCGTCGTGCCGTGCTCCACCGACGCCAGGATGCGATGCAGCGACGTGCTCGCCGCGGTCAGCTCGCCGCCAATTTTGTCGGCGAAGCCCTGGTCCTTGATCATCTTCCCGAGCAGCCCGTTCCCGGTGCGCACCTCGGTGAGCAGCTGGTTCGCGGAGTCGAGCGTCTGCCGAAGCGATTTCGACAGCTGCTTTCCCTCGGGGCTCTCGGAGGTGATCTCCCCGAGGAAGCCCTCGCCCTTTTCCGTTCGGCCCAGGATCACCTTGAGTGATTTCGAGACCGCGACGACGTTGTCCATGAGGTCGCCGCCCCCCGCCAGGATCTTGTCGAGCTCCGCTCCGCGGAAGGCGACGATCTCCTGACCCGGTTGCAGGTCGGGCTTACCGGGCGAGCCCGGGGTGACCTCGAGGTACTTGTCGCCGAGCAGCCCGATGGTCTTGATCTCCACGCGGCTGTCGGTCTTCACGAGGTGCTGATAACGCTGCTCGATGTCGAAGTGAACGGTCAGGTCCTGTCCGGGCTGGGAGGGCACATCGACGGATCGGACCGAGCCGACCGTGACCCCCGCCAGGCGCACCTGGTTTCCCTCGATGAGTCCCTGTGAGTTCGGGAAGCGGGCGAAATACGAGGTTCTCGCGATGAAGAAACCGGTCTTGCCGCCGATGACGATGACGATGCCCGCAAAGAGGACCAGGGCGGCGAAGACGATGATTCCGACGCGTGATTTCGTCCGGTTGTCGGCTTTCAAACGGGGCTCTCTTTCATGTGTCAGTCTCCGAGGAGTCTGTCTGAGTAATCCCGCGGTCGCATTCCGGGCGCCGCGGGGTCGGCTGCAAGGCGACGCGACGCATGAGTCGAGGCAGATTGCTGGGGGTCCGGGGGGCGCAAGGAAACGCGCCCCCCGGGAAGCAGCGTCAACGCCGCAGACGGCCCCGCGCCGCCCGGAACCCTTCGGGCGCACGGGGGTTGCGGGCAAGCTCTTTGTTGCAGCAACGTGGCAGGAGAGCCAACTCCAGCACACGTCGCTGCGCCTTGATCTTGCCGCGCAAGCCCCATGCGTGCGACCCCGGGATTACTCAGACAGTCTCCTCGGCCGCCAGGAAGGCGCGCAGCTCGGGGACGTCGGAACGGTTCGCTTCGTCGGGCGTGCCGATGAAGACGAAGCGCCCGCTCTTGAGGAAGGCGATGCGATCGGCGATGAAGAGCGCCGAGGTGATGTCGTGCGTCACGACGACGGAGGTCGTGCCGAGGCGCTTGTTCAGGTCCTTGATCAGGCGGTTGATCGTCATCGAGGTCACGGGGTCGAGACCCGTGGTGGGCTCGTCGTAGAGGAGGATGTCGGGCTTCAGCGCCACGGTCCGCGCCAGCGAGACGCGCTTCTTCATTCCTCCGGAGAGAGAGGAGGGGAGGAGGGGGAGGACCTCGGCCCCGAGATTGACGAAGCCGAGCACCTCCACGACGCGCGCCTCGATCTGCTCGTCGGTCATGTCGGTGTGCTCGCGCAGCGCGAACGCCACGTTCTCGAACACGGTCATCGAATCGAACAGCGCGCCGCCCTGGAACAGCATGCCCACCTTCTTGCGGATCGGGAGCAGCTCGTCCTCGGAGTAGTCGGTGATGTCCATGCCCTCGATCAGGACGCGCCCTTCGTCGGGCTGGTCGAGGCCGTTCATCTGCCGCAGCGAAACCGATTTCCCGGTCCCGGAGCCGCCGAGGATGACCACCACCTCGCCATGCCGGATGACGAGGTCGACGTCGTCGAGGACGACGAGCTTTCCGAAGGCCTTGCGGATGCCGCGGAACTCGATGATCGGGGCTCCGGCCGCGGGATTCTCGAGTGGCGAGGCCGACCCGGACGTCTCGATCTTCGCCGCCTCGGTCATCAGTTGATGCCCAGCGGCAGCACGATGAAGAGCTTGGTCAGGAAGAAGTCGGTGGCGAGCACGGTGATGGACGACAGGACGACCGAGGAGGTGGTCGCGCGGCCCACGCCGTCGGCGCCGCCCGTGGCATTCAGGCCGTTGTAGCAGCCGATGAGCGCGATCTCGAAGCCGAAGAACGGCGTCTTGCAGAGGCCGTGCATCAGATCGTTGTACTTGAGCGATTGCAAGATGGTCGAGATGTAGAAGCCCGCGCCCACCTTGATCTCGAACACGGCGATGAAGAGCCCCCCCACGATGCCGAGGAAGTCGGCGAGGATCGTCAGGATCGGCAGCATGATCACGACGGCGATGACGCGCGGGAGAACGAGCTTGCGGATGGGGGACGCGCCGAGAGCGCGCAGCGCGTCCACCTGCTCGGTCACCGCCATCGTCCCCAGCTCGGCCGTGATGCCCGCGCCCACGCGCGCGGCCACCATCAGGGCGGTCAGCGTGGGACCCAGCTCGCGGCAGAGGGAGAGCACGACCACGCGGCCCACGAAGAGCTTCCCGCCGAACTGCGCGAGGGCATAGGCGGTCTGGAGAGCCAGGACCATGCCGGTGAAGAGGGCGGTGAGGTTCGTGATGGAGATCGACTGCACGCCGAGAGCGTCCATCTGTCGCAGGATCTCGCCGAACTCCCATCTCCGGCGGGCCTCGCGGAAGAGGCGCCCTGTCATCAGGCCGAGGCCTCCGAGATGGATCGTCACCTTGCGCAAGGAGGCGCGCGTGCGCGGGAACTTCCAGAAGGGGCTCCGGATCGCCATTTCAGAGGTGCCGGAGAGCGACGATGCGGCCATCGCCCGATTGTACGGGCCGCTCGATCTGCGGCCCGGTCCCCTCGGGATGCGGTCCGCCTTCCAGTAGACTTTGTGCGATGGCGATGCTGCGGACGGTCTGGGCCTGGTCGGCCGCGTTCGCAGCGACGCTCGTCTTCGGCACGGGAGCCATCCTCACGGCTTGGATCCCTCCCCGCGGCGCTCTCTACCTTCGCTGGGCCAGAGGCTGGGCGCGCACGGTGCTGGTGCTGTCGGGTATTCCGGTGCGCGTGGAGGTGAGCCAGCTGGCCGAGGCGATGCCCGAGGCCATCTTCATGCCGAACCACGGCTCGGCCATCGACATCCTCGTCCTGTTTCTCGCCGTCCAGAACCACCAGGTCCGGTTCCTGGCCAAGCGCTCCCTCTTCTCGATCCCGTTCCTGGGCTGGTCGATGGGACTGGCCGGCTTCGTCCCCGTGGACCGGGATCGAAAAGACCGCGCGCGCGAGGTGTTCGAGGAGCTCTCTGTGAAGCTCAGGCAGGGCCTCTCGCTGGTGGTGTTTCCCGAGGGAACGCGTTCGAGGACCGGCGAGCTGGGCGCATTCAAGAAGTCCGGCTTCCTGCTCGCGCTCAAGTCGGGGATGCCGATCGTCCCGATCGGAATCTCCGGCGCCCGCGACGTGCTCGGCGCCCGCGGCATCCTTTTGCGGCCGGGGGTCGTGACGGTGCGCGTGGGCGAGCCGATCCCGACGGCGGGGCTCGGCGTCTCGCATCGCCGTGAGCTGATGCGGCAGGTGCGGCGGGAGATCATCCGGCTCTCGAGCGCGTCGCCGGGATGAGCGGCGGGGCCCGCACCGCGCGGCGAGCTCCTGCGTGTAAGCTCCGCGCCGTATGAGGAGGAACCCTTGTCCACGGCCATTTTGACCGAAGAAGTCGTCCTCGAGGCGCTTCGCCAGGTGAAGTACCCCGGGTTCTCCCGGGACATCGTCTCGTTCGGGTTCGTGAAAGAGCTCACCATCGGCGGAGGGAACGTGTCGTTCCGGCTCGCTCTGACGTCCGACGCTCCCAAAGTGGCCGAGGAGATCAAGGGCCGCTGCGAAGAAGTCGTGCGGGGGCTTCCCGGCGTGAGCGCGGTGACGATCCGCGTGGAGTCCGCTCCCCCCGTGGCTCCTGTGCGCGGAGCGACACCGAAATCGGACTTCCTGAAGGACACGCGTTTCACGATCGCCGTCGCCTCCGGAAAAGGGGGCGTGGGAAAATCCACCGTTTCCGCCAATCTGGCGCTGGCGCTCACGAAGCTCGGCTACACGGTCGGCCTCATGGACTCGGACATCTACGGCCCCTCGCAGCAGATGATGATGGGCATCAACGAGAAGCCGATGATCAACGAAGAGGAGAAGATCATCCCCATCGAGCGCTACGGCGTGCGCGTGATGTCGATCGGCTTCCTCATGGACGTCGACACGCCCGTGATCTGGCGCGGCCCGATGATCTTCAAGGCGGTCGAGCAGTTCCTGGGCGACGTGGCCTGGGGCAAGCAGGACTTTCTCCTGGTCGACATGCCGCCCGGCACCGGCGATGCGCAGCTCACGCTGACGCAGAAGGTTCATCTCGCCGGCGCGATCATCGTCACGACCCCTCAGGATGTGGCGCTGATCGACGCGCGCAAGGGCCTCGCGATGTTCCAGAAGGTGAACGTGCCTGTGCTCGGCATCATCGAGAACATGAGCTATTACGAGTGCCCGAAGTGCGGGAACCGCGACGAGATCTTCAAGCACGGCGGCGGACGCAAGACGGCCGATCTCCTGAACGTGCCGTTCATGGGCGAGATCCCGCTCGATCCGCGCGTGGCGATGGGCGGAGACTCCGGCGTGCCGATCGTGGTGGCCGAGCCGACCTCCGTCGTGACACAGGCTTTCATCGCTCTTGCGCAGCAGGTGGCCAAGTCGGTCGGTGCCTGAGGAGTGAAACGGGCGCGACCAACCCGGATGTCGGAAGGCGTCTCGTATGATGACGAACGAAAAACCCGGACAAAACGCAACGCACTTGAGGAGATGAAGGAATGGAACTCGACGTCAAGAACCTGATCGAATCGCTCATCCGGTGGGCGCACGTGGTCTCCGGAATCCTGTGGATCGGGCTGCTGTTCTTCTTCAACTGGGTGAACGCCGGCTTCGCCGCGACGATGGATGCGGACACCAAGAAGAAGGTCGTGCCCGAGCTGATGCCCCGCACGCTGTACTTCTTCCGCTGGGGCGCCGCGTGGACGTGGATCTCCGGCCTGCTCCTGGCGATGCTCGTCTACTACGAGACGAAGCTCGTGTTCGACAAGCCGATGGAAGGCACCTGGGGAGCGCCGCAGATCGTCATGCTCCTCGTGGTCTTCCTGGCTTTCGGCCTCTACGACCGCCTGTTCCGGATGATCCCTCCGGGTCCCGCGCAATTCGTCACGGGCTGGCTTCTGGCTTCCGGCGTCTATCTGGCGCTCCGGCTGTGGGCCGGTTTCGGCTTCCGCGGAGCCACGATTCACCTCGGCGCGATGTTCGGAACCATCATGGCGGCGAACGTCTGGATGCGAATCTGGCCGAACCAGCGTCGCATCATCACCGCGATCAAGAACGGTGAGAAGCCGGAGGCCGACCTGGTGGCGCTGGCGGGCCTGCGCTCCAAGCACAACACGTACATGTCGGTCCCTCTCGTCTTCACGATGTTGAACGCCCACTCCACCTGGGCCGCCAGCTGGAACTGGACGCTGCCCCTGGTGGTGCTGGTGGGCTGGCTCGCGACCTATCTGATCTACAAGAAGGCCGCGACCGTCAAGGGTTTCTGACACGCACGGGGGACACTCGCGCGGGACACTCGTCCCGGAGATCAAAACGCCCGGCGGTTGCCGGGCGTTTTGTTTGCAGGTTGTAGAAACTGACCGACGGAATGCCTGTTTTCCCGCCGGTCGGGAGTCAGAATCAGCGTCCGCGGGCGGCCGCCTGCATCGGGAACAGGCGAATCCGAAGGATCAGGTCGGTGCCCGAGACCACCTTCTCGAGCAGCACGGCGCTCTTCCCGAGTGCCTGCACGGCCCGGAGAGAAAGCTTCAAATAGCCTCCTCGCCGTGACTTGCGCGCTGCCGCGATGGACAGAGGGTCCTCGAAACTCGCTTCTTCGAGCTCGGCCTTCTCGCCCGGAGCCGGCACTTCCCGCACGAGAACCCGGGTCGGATCCGGGTTAAGGGGTTCGGGGGCAGGGGCGGGCATCTCACGCTCGATCCGTTTCACGGCAGTCCTCCTTGCGTCGTTCGATCTGACATGAAGCAAGGCACGCGCCACGATAAAGTCTGCGGAGATCATGAGAAAAGGACGGCGAAGGAGAAGCGCCGGAAGCCGAGGAGATTCCGGCGCGAGGATCAGCTGGAGTTGAAGTCTCAGGCCAGAGCGGCGCGGCGCGAATCCCGGGCGCGCCGCAGGAAGGAGAGGACGGCGCCCCCCATCATCACGTAGAAGCCAGCCCAAACGAGGGAGATCAGCGGCTTGGTGGTGATGTCGGCAGAGAAGCTCTCCACGGTGGCGGCCTTGACGTCGCCCGCGGGATTCAGGCCTAGCACCTCGATCTCGCAGGTGCCTTCGGTTGCCGAGACCCGCTTCATCCGGATGCGCGCCTTCGTGCCCGGCACGGGCGTCTCGGGCGATTCCGGGCCCTGCGCTCCGGCAGCGCCCAGGGGCATCACGAGCTGGGCAGCCTGCTCGATGGCCTGGTCGGCGGTCGTCACGAGGAAGTGCGCGGTCACGATGACCCGCGGACGCGCGGAAGCCACCTGCGAGCGATCGGCCTCGAAGTCCAGGAACTTGAAGCCGACGCCGTTCACCGTCTTGGCCTCGCCCTTCTTCATGGCCAGGAGGCTCCCCTCGCTCCGGGCGGGGGTTCCCGGGTCGTACGACTGAGGCGAGATGTAGAGGTCCATCGCCGCGCTCGAATCCACGTCGGGGTTGGCCATCATCTGGTTGGTCTTGGCGTTCATGTAGATCTTCGGATACGCCTTCCACACCTTGCCGCGCGGAGAAAGCACCTCGATCTCCATCGATTGCTTCGCCCGGCGGTCGGCCAGGCGGGTCATGTCGAGCTCGTTCTGCCGCTTCACGGTGCCGTCCTCGGTGACGAAGAGCGCACGCGTGAACGTCATGGTGTTCCGGCCGACGCGCGTGGGCCGCCCCCGCTCGAGCGTGACCTGCCCCTTCTTCTCGTACACGCCGGAGATCAGGATGCCCAGCAGCATGATCGACACGCCGGCGTGGGAGAGGTAGCCCCCCATCGTCGCGATGGCGCGCCTTCGTACGAAGAGGACGATCGTCTGGAAGTTGGCGGCGAACCCCGCCACGGCGAAGGTGACGATGGCCAGGTCGCGGATGCCCCGCACGCCCGCGAACCAGGCGATGACGCCGCCGGCGGCCGCGATGACGGCCGAGCCCGCGACCTTGCGGCCGACGTCTTTCACCGTCTCGCCGC
>JBDSFL010000573.1:0-8133 GCA_039919545.1 Thermoanaerobaculia bacterium
GGAATTCGTGCCCGGCACGTCCCTCGACGGCGTGCTCCAGGCATCGGCGACGGGCATCTCGCTGCCGCGCGCGCTCGAGCTGGCGATCCAGCTGGCGAGCGGCATGGAATACGTTCACGCGCGCGGCGTGGTGCATCGCGACCTGAAGCCGTCGAACTGTCTCGTGGCGGCGGACGGAACGCTGCGCGTGATGGACTTCGGGCTCGGGAAATCGACGGGTGAGCTGGAAAAGCGCGAGAGCGTCTCCGTCGACGTCTCCTCCACGCTGAACCTCTCGATCCTGGGCGCGGGCACGCCGAGCTACATGGCGCCCGAGCAGTGGCGTTCGCTCGCGGAAGCGGGGAAGCCGGCGGACGTCTACGCCTTCGGCGTCACGCTGTACGAGCTATTCGCGGGCATCAAGCCGTTCGACAGCGACCCGGCGTGGGGTGCGCGCTACGGCGAGCGGCTTTCTCCTTTGCTGAAGAAGCTCGTGCAGTCGCCGAATCCCGTGGCGCTCGGAATCCTGCATCTGTACCACGAAGAGGTGACGCCGCTGCCGATGCGCGAGCTGCGAGCGTCGGTGCCGTCGGGCATCGAGGCGCTCGCTCTCCGCTGCCTGCACAAGGAGCCGGACGAGCGGCCCAGCTTCGCCGAGATTCGCCGTTCGCTGCTGGGTCTCTACCGGCCGATCGTCGGGACGTCGTACGGACGCGAGCTGGCCCACGCGCTCGAGCCGACCGAGTCGGGCGAGAACAACCGCGCGGTTTCGTACGAGGTCATGGGCGAATCGGAGCGCGCCAGGGGGATTCTCGACGCCTGGCTCGGGCACGAGCCTCGCGCCCTCTATCCCTGGATCAATCGCAAGAGCATCGCGATGAATCGCGCCGAAGCCGAGCCCGCCTCGGTGTGGGACGAGTTCTCGCGCTCGATCGAGGCCCATCACGGAGCGGCGCTCGCGAGCGACCTGCACGTGGAGGCGTTCCGCGCGCGGCTCAGCGCGTCCGCGATGCCCCATCCCGATCAGGTCTCCGCGGTCGCGATTTCTCCCGATGGGGGGCTGCTCCTCACCGCGTGCCGCGACCACCGGGCCCGTCTCTTCGAGGTCGGAACCGGCAAGCTCGTGAGGACGTTCGAGGGACATGCCTCGGCCATCACCTCGGCCCGGTTCAGCCCGGATGGCAGCCTCGTGCTCACGGGGAGCGCAGACCGCACCGTGCGGCTGTGGGAGCGGGAGAGCGGCAAGCTGGTGCGTGCGTTCGTGGGGCATACGGGTCGGGTTCTCGATGTGGCGTTCGGCGGCAATCCGGGAGTCGTACTTTCGGCCAGCGAGGACCGCAGCGTGCGCATCTGGGATGTCCCCTCCGGTTTGAAGACCGCCGTGCTGGGGCCTCATGAGGGAAGCGTGCTCGCGCTCGCCGTGAGCGCCGACGGAGCCTTCGCCATGACCGCGACCGGAGATCCCGTGACGCATCGCGGCGACGGCCGCGTGCGCGTCTCCGATCTCGCGCTGGGCAAGCCGATCCGGGCGCTCACGGGTCACACGGGGGCCGTCCTCTCGATCGCTTTGAGCGCCGACGGCCGGTTCGTCCTGACGGGCGGAAGCGATCGCACCGCACGGCTGTGGGAGCTGGCGACGGGAAAGCTGATCCGGACGATCGAAGGGCACGGCGGAGAGATCCTGGCCGTGGCGTTCAGCCCGGATGGCGAATTCCTGCTCACCGGCGGGGCCGACCGGCAGCTTCGCATCTTTCACACGGTCACCGGGGCGGCCGTGCGCACGCTCTCCGGGCATCTCGGGCCGATCACCTCGCTCGCGTTCAGCCCGGACGGGCAGAGAATCGTGAGCGGCAGCGGCGACGTGCTGGGGAGCGCGGACCGCACCGCGCGCCTCTGGTTCACCCACGCGACACCGGCGGTCCCCGCGTGGCCGCTGCTGATCCGGCGAGCCTTCTCGGCTTCCGAGCGGATGAGCCAGGAACGCGAGCGGAAGGACCTGCTCGTCCGCCTCGCGGACCTCGATCTCTCCGCCTATGCGTCGGTGCAGTCGTTGCGCGAGCGGACGACGGAGTACCAGCGCGACGTGGAGCTGGTGGGCGCAATCCATCGCGTGGGCTTCTTCGGCGGTGTACGCGTGGGCGTCCGCGACGTCTGGACCTCGAGCATCCTGAAGGTGGGCTCCGGCGTCACGAGCGTGGCCTTCGCCTCCGAGGGACGGCTCATCGTGGCAGGCAGCTGGGACGGGGCGGTGTCGCTGTGGGACACGGCGGGGGCGCGGCTCGCCGAGCGCCTCCCGAATCACGCCAAGGCGGTGTCGGCCGTGGCCGTCGGGCCCGACCACAGGACGATCCTGTCGGCCGACGCGACCGGCGTGACGCGGCTGCGCGACGGCAAGGGCGGAAAGCTGATCGCCGAGCTGACCGGCGCGGTGAGCGAGGTGACGGGAGCCGCCTTCGGTGCGGACGGAACCTCGGTGCTCGTCGTGCACCGCGACGGCACCGCGCTTTCCTGGGCGCTCGGGGCGACGCCGGCCGCTTCGCGGGCCGTGCCACCTTCCGGCCCGATCTCCGCGCTCGCGGTGAGCCCCGACGGCGCGTTCGCGCTTCTCGGACGGCACGAGAACGCGGTGCTCTGGGACCTGAAGCGTGGAACGGAGGTGTTCACCCTCACGGGCCACGAATCGCGCATCGGCGCGCTTGCCTTCAGCGCCGATGGACGGTTCCTCGCAACGGCCAGCAAGGACCGGACGGCGATGATCTGGGACTCGGGCACGGGACAGCGCCTGGGCCGGCTGGAAGGGCATCAGCGCGACCTGACCTCGGTCGCGTTCAGCCCCGACGGCCGCCTGCTGGTGACTGGCAGCCGCGACGGCACCGCCCGCGTCTGGGATGCGCGGCACGGCACGCTGCTGTCGACGCTGCTCGGACACGAGGACGAGGTGGCCACCGTGGCGTTCAGCGCCAGCGGGCGGCTCGTTCTCACGGGGAGCGCAGACCGTACGGTGAGGCTCTGGGTGATCGACTCCGACTGGCTCTTCCTCGAGGAGGTGCTGCCTGAAGTCGAGACGTTCCTGGCGGGGCAATCGGCGGGAAAGCTCTGGTCGCGCCTCCGCGGCGAGACGGGGGATCTCGAGGGGTGGCTCGATGTCTGGACCGATCTGAAGCGCTGCGGCGCGCGATCGAACCTGTCCGCCGAGCTCGTGCGAAGGCGCGACGATGCACGTTCTCGCCTGCTCGAAGGGATCGCCTACCTGGCCTGGGGTACGGCGCGCACGGTGCCCGCGAACGCGGGCGAGATGCTGGCCCACCCCATCGTGCGGGCTTCTCTCGCTGATCCGGAGCTCGGGGTGGAGCTGGCCGCAAGAACGGGAGCCGACGCGCAACGAATCCTGCACTTCGATCAGGTTTGATTGCGGCGGATCGGACCGCAATAGAATGGCGGGATGAGCGCGAACGCCGTCATCAGCCCGGCCCTCCCCCTCACCGCGGAACAGGAACGGATCCAGAAGGCGAAGGAAGCCTGGCGAGCCCGGGCCGCCGCCGCCTTCGCGAAGGTTCCTGCCTGGAAGAAGGACTACACGACCGTCTCCTCGGCCGACGTGAACGTTCTCGGAACGCCGGACGACGTTGCCGGGCTCGACTACGAGCGTGACCTCGGGTGGCCCGGGGAATTCCCTTACACCCGCGGCGTGCAGCCCACGATGTATCGCGGCCGCCCCTGGACCATCCGCCAGTTCGCGGGCTTCGGTACGGCGCGGCAGACGAACGAGCGGTTCAAGTACCTGCTCGCCCATGGGCAGAACGGGCTCTCCACGGCGTTCCATCTCCCGACGCTCTACGGCTATGACTCGGACCACAAGATGTCCGCGGGCGAGGTGGGGAAGTGCGGCGTCGCCGTCGATTCCTTGCGCGACTTCGAGTCGCTCTTCGACGGCATCGACCTCGGCGAGGTCACGACCTCGATGACGATCAACTCCACCGCGCCCATCGCGCTCGCGATGTATCTGGCGGTGGCCGAGAAGCACGGAACGCCCTGGGAGAAAGTCGGCGGCACCCTCCAGAACGACATCCTGAAAGAGTTCATCGCCCAGAAGGAATACATCTTCCCGCCCCGCCCCTCGATGCGGCTCGTGACGGACCAGTTCTCGTTCTGCGCCAAACATGTGCCGCGCTGGAACACGATCTCGATCTCGGGGTACCACATCCGCGAGGCGGGCTCGACCGCGCTCCAGGAGCTGGCCTTCACGCTACGTGACGGAATGGAGTACGTGCAGTACGGCATGGATGCCGGACTCAAGGTCGACGAATTCGCGCCGCGACTCTCCTTTTTCTTCAACGCGCACAACGATTTCTTCGAGGAGATCGCCAAGTACCGCGCGGCCCGGCGCATCTGGGCCACCGTGATGCGCGACCGCTACGGCGCCAAGAAGGCCGAGAGTTTGAAGCTGCGCTTCCACTCGCAGACGGCGGGCGTCACATTGACCGCACAGCAGCCCTTCAACAACGTGGCGCGCGTGGCCATCCAGTCGCTCGCGGCCATCCTGGGCGGCACGAACTCGCTGCACGCGAATGCGCTCGACGAGACGCTGGCGCTGCCGACGGAGTTCGCGGCGAAGATCGCCGTGCGAACGCAGCAGATCCTGCTCCACGAGACGGGCGTCGCCAACACGATCGATCCGCTCGGCGGCTCCTATTTCGTGGAGGAAGCGACGAACCGGATGGAGAAGGGCACGTACGACTACTTCGAGCGCATCGACGCTTACGGCGGCATGGTAGAGGCCATCGAAGCGGGCTTCCCGCAGAAGGAGATCATGGACGCGGCCTACCGCTTCCAGCGCGCCTTCGACGTGAAGGACAAGATCATGGTCGGCGTGAACGGCTTCACGGAATCCGTGCCCGAGGACGAAGTCGCGATCCTCACCATCGGCGAGGAGACCGCCCGCGAGCAGCTGGCGCTCCTGGCGGAGATCCGGCGCACCCGCGATTCCCGGACGGCCATGCAGACTCTGACCGATCTGAAGGCCGCGTGCGCCAGCGGCGCGAACGTGATGCCCCCCCTCATCGAGGCCGTGAAGGCGTATGCCACCGTGGGCGAGATCTCGGATGTCATGCGCGAGGTCTTCGCGACCTACGAGGAGCCCGCCGTCTTCTGACCTCAGGCAGCTTCGTGGCTGGGGCGAAGCAGCGGAACGCTTTTTGCGAGGGTAGACTCCGCGATGATGATTCGACGCCTCTCTCCCGCCGTGGTTTCTCTGGTGTTCCTGTCCTTTGTCTCTCCTCTGGCCGCCGCCGAAAAGCCCACGCGGGATCCGCTCACGCCGGCCGAGGCCCACCGGCGCGACGCCGTCGAGCATTTCCTGCGCGCCCGGATCCTTGCGGGGGACAGCGAGTTCGAGGATGCGCTGCGCGAGTACCGCAAGGCCGTGGAGCTCGATCCGGCGGACGGAAATCTGAGGCGCGAGTACGCCGAGGTGCTGCGCGATCTGTCCGTGCTTCCCGAAGCCGAACGGGAGGCGCGCAAGGCGGTCGAGCTGGCCCCCGCTCAGCCCGGATCCCATCGCGTGCTCGGGCAGGTCCTGCTCGCCGTCGCCAAGGACAAGGCGGGCCTCGAAGCGGCGGCCGAACAGCTGAAGATCGCCAACGACGCGATGCCGGGTGACCCCGTGGGGTCGGTCAGCTACGCGCAGGTGCTGCTCCGGCTCGAGAAGCCCGAGGACGCCGCGAAGGTGCTCGAGCGCGTCCTGGAAAAGGGGCGAGGCTCGGCGATCCCGCTCCTCTACGGCGAAACGCTGGAGAAATCCAATCAGCTCAAGACCGCGGAGGAGCTGTACGAATCGATCCTCCATCAGGAGCCCGAGAACCGGGCCGCGAGCGTTGGACTCCTGCGCACCTACGAACGCTCCCGCCAGTTCGACAAGGCGGTGCCGCTGCTGGAGGGGTTCCTGAAGGTGCAGCCCGCGAACCTGGGCCTGAAGACCCAGTACGCGGCGCTTCTCATGCGGGCCCGGCGGTTCAACGACTCGAGAAAGGTGCTGCAGGACGTCCTGAAAACCGATCCCGGTAATCGTGACGCCCTGCGACAGTACGGCACTCTTCTGTCCGAGATGCGTGAGCCCGACAAGGCGGACGAGGTCCTCAAGAAGCTTCAGGGGCTCGATCCGGAAGATCCCGACGTCCCTTTCCGGCGGGCGCTGAATTTTCTCGAGGCGCGCCGGATCGCCGAGGCCGAGAAGGTTCTGACCGAGCTGCGCGCGCAGATGGTGGCCAAGAAGCGGACCGATGCCGAGCTCGCGCAGGTGGATGGCCAGCTCGGCTACGCGGCGTACCTGAGGAAAGACTACGACGGCGCCCGGGCGCGCTTGACGCCCCACCTCTTCGCCGACGAAGAGGGGCTGAACAATCAGGCCTACAACCTCCTGCTGCAGATCGCCCGCGACAAGGAAGACCACGCCGAGGGGCTGAGGATCGCGCGCGAGGCCTACAAGAGGGCGCCGCGCAGCGCGCTCGTGCGCAGCTCGCTGGCCGAGTTCCTGTGGCGCTCGAAGAGCCCGGAAGAGCGGCAGGAGGGCGAGAAGCTTCTGGCCTCCCTGTCCGCGGAAGACCGCGCCGGCGCGCTCTCGGCCGCGGACGCCTGGCAGCGGCTCGAGCAGCACGATCGCGCGGCGGCCTCGGCCCGCGCGGCGCTGGAGACCTACAAGGAAGATCCCGATCTCCTCTTCCGGCTCGCGGCCTCGCTGGAGCGGGCCAAGAAGCTGCCTGAATCGGTGGCGGCCTTCGAGCGGCTCCTCACCATTCGTGCGGACTACGCCCCCGGCATGAACTATCTGGGGTATCTGTGGGCCGACCGCGGCGAGAACCTGGGGCGCGCCCTCGACCTCATCCGCAAGGCCGTGGAGCTGGATCCCACGAACGGCGCCTACCTCGACTCTCTGGGCTGGGTCTACTTCCAGCTCAACCAGCTCGATCGCGCGGAAGAGAATCTCCGCCTCGCCGAGACGCTGAACCCCGACGACTCCACCATCCAGGAGCACCTGGGCGACGTGTACGAGAAGCGTGGCGATCTGGCCCGCGCACGGGCGACGTGGAAGAGAGCCCTCACCCTGAAGCCCGAAGACGGCGGGAAGAAGCTCGAGGCGAGGCTCCGCCGCACCGAGAGCGCGGCAGCGGCCACGATCACGAAGTGACGGGCCCGTTCCGGGCCGTTCTTTCGGCCGGGCTGCTGATCGCGGCCTCGGCCTGCTCGCCCCCGCCGCGGACATCGCTGCAAGCGCCGGCGGCCGCAGGAAGAATCGAATGGGCGCGCTCGGCCTACGAGAAGAATCGCGAGAAGGCGTTCGCCCCGCGACGGTTCAAGGCGCTATTCAAGGGGGACATCTCGCCCGAGGTCGGCGCGATCCTCCACGGCTATCTCCTCGTCTGGTGGGATGGCGAGACGCTCGCCTGGAAGACCTCGGCCCCTCTCGCCGGAACGGTGGGGAAGGGTGTGCTGCGCCCGCATGCGGATGAAGGCGGGGCTCACGTGCCCTTTCCAGGCGGGCTGACCGAACGGGATGCGGTCGGCGTGCTGCTGGGCGCGCTCGACCTTTCGTCCGTCGCGCGACCCGTGGAGATCGCCGAAGGCGGGGCGCGGATCCGGCTCGATGACGCGGGCCGCGTGGCGCAGCTGGACGAGGCCGGGCGCATCGTGCGCCTGGAGCTCGGACCCGATACGAACGTGGAGCTGGCGCCCGGCGACGGCGTTCCCCGCCGCATCGCGGCGAAAGGCAAGGACGGGAGAGCGCAGCTGAGCCTCGAGAGCTTCGGCCCCTGGCCCCTCGAAGAGCCGATTCCCTGACGTGAATCGAGGGTTGCCGGTGAGAATCGCCGCGTGACGATCTCGCTCGAGGCCTTCGCGAAGGTGAATCTTTCCCTCCTCGTGCTCGGGAAACGCGCGGATGGCTTCCACGAGCTCGACACGATCTTCCAGACGATCGACCTGGCCGACCGGCTCACGTTCGAGGCGGCGCCTGCTCTCGAGCTGCAGGTGGACGATCCGAGCCTTCCCACGGGAGACGACAACCTGGTGATGCGCGCGGCGCGGGCGCTGCAGCAGACGACGGGCCATCGCGGGGGAGCGCGCATCGCTCTGGAAAAGAGGATCCCGCACGGTGCCGGA
>JBDSFL010000580.1:0-6231 GCA_039919545.1 Thermoanaerobaculia bacterium
AGCGCGTTCCGTCCGGTCGGATTCCAATGATGACTCCGCTTTGGCTGACGGAGGCAGCCAGTCCCAAGGGGTCAGTCTTCTCATGCGGTCGTTGGCCGACGAAGGCGTAGAGGTTGGGGCTATCGACATCGCCCTCCGGGTCTTCGGAGAGCCAACTCGCCGTCCGCGGGTCGTACCACCTGGCGCGGTGATACGCGATCCCCAGCACGGGATCCGTCCACGAATGCTGGAACAGCAGCGGCTGCCCGCCCGGGAACTCGTTTCCGGCGGTCTCCCCTGCTGCACGAATGCTATCGAACTGGACCTCGTAACTCCTGTCGAGGCTCACGGCCCCGGCAATCCCCACCTGACCCGCCGGAAGCGCGGCGGGGATCACGAACTCGATCGGCGAGAGTGCGCCGGCGACTCTTCCGAACCCGTCCTTGATTCCGACCAGGCGCAGTCGGTAGGTGTACCCGCGTTCCCAACCCAGCAACGGCAGGACGACGGCCTGCTCGCTTCCTTCCGCACTCCGGCCCACGGCCCGCTGACCTGCGTTGAGGGCCGCGCAGGAACCGTCGGGCGCGCATCGCTCGAGGACGATGCCATCCACCGCGGTCAGGTCCAGCGGGAGGGAGAAAGCGAGCACCAATCCGCCCGGCGCGAAGTGCAAAGGATCGGAGACGTTTTGCGTGACGGCGCCCGAGCCGGTTATAGCCTGGACCGCGCTCGACTTGAACTGCGCTCGACCCAGCTCGGGCCCGGTTTCCGCATGTGCCTCGCCGAATGGCGTGTACAGATAGCGGATCGGAATTCTGGGCTTGGCCGGGTTCGCGCTCGTGTCATCCACAAGGCCAAGCACGGTACCGTTCTCGTCCCGCAGATAGGCGTAAAGCGACTCGGGGGCCGGGGGCGTGAACCGCTCCACCAGCACCTGGATCTGATCGTCGAGATTGTTCTCGCCCGGAATCCAGCTCTTGCGCCAGCGAGGGGCACCCTCTGCGCCCACGGATGTTTCGCGCACGAGGCCCTTGTCGTCCCACACGTACTCGCGCTTGTCGATGAACGGCCTCTGTGCGTCGTCCGTCACCCCCGACGGCAACACGCCGTTGTGTTCGCGCGTCAGCAAACGACCGAGCGCGTCATACCGGAATCGAATCTGATGTCCCGCGTACGGCCCGGTCTTGACGGTGCCCGTCGCGAGCTTTCCGTACCAGTACCACGTGTAGACGAAGCGATCATCCTCGGTGCGCCGTCCCGCGCCGTCATACGAGAAAGGATATGTGATTCCTTCCGTCCTGAGAGATGCGGGACGTCCGAGGGGCCCTGATGTGAAGTCGACGCTCTTCCCGTCCGCGATGATGCGCTGTAGTTCATCCGCGTCGCCGTACTTGTATTCATAGGCGTGAAGGGGACTTGGCACTGGGTCGACCGAGAGACTGCCCACTCCGGACGCTGCATGCCCCAATCTTCGCGCTCCATCCGGGCCGTACGAGAAGCCTTGATTCGTGAAAGCACCCGAGCCCGAGCCACCCGTGTTGACCACGAGCCTGCCGAGCCTTGCCGAATCCCCGGCTCGGTAACCGTACGCAAGCTGCGACCACTTGGTCGTTCCGGTCGCGGTCCCCAGGATGCCGTTCACATCCAGACCGTTTCCGGCGGCCGAACCGATCGTCAATGTACCGAGCTTCATGCGCGCACCGGGCGATCCGGGTGGTTGCTCACCGCCGGTTTGACCGATGTATCCATATCGATGAGCCGTATGAAGGGGCCCGTTGGTCGTCGTGCCCAGAAGCAGGGAGCCTTGCCAGCCCCAGCGTGCGCCGAGAGGCGTGAGGTTGCCGAAGGCCCGCTCTGACACCACGGAGAGAAGCCGGTCGGAACAGTTCTCGTAGTCCTTCTTGAAATGAAGCGCTGCCGGCTCGGACGCCGGATTGTTTGGCAAGGTCACGTCTGTCTCTCGGCCTCGCGCGTCCCACTTGCGAACGAGAGGTCCGCGACCACCGACGATCTCGTTCAGCGGATGGCCGACGTTGTCGTATCCGCTGAACGTGACAGACGCCGCCGCGTCCGCTCCGCCGGCTGGAAGGAGCCGCTGTGCACTGGTCAGACGAGACCCTCCGTCGAAGCTGAAGCTCTGCCCTCCATCCTTGACGTCGCTGCCGGCCGTATCCGGAATTCGCGAGAGAAGGTTACCTGCCTTGTCGTAGGAATTCGTGAGCGTGACTCCGGACCGGAGCTTCACCTTCTTCACGAGGTCATTGGGGACGTACTCGAGATAGTCTTCGATGGACTGATCCGGATACGTGACCGACTTCAGTCGGCCGCTCGTATCGTAGGAGTACTCGTTCGTGAAAGTGTTCGACCCGGCTTTGGTCGATTGCTTCTTTATACGTCCTTCGATGTCGTACCCGTAGCGCGTCTCGGGCAGCCCGCTGGCACGGACGACTCTCGTTGGCTTCCCCGCCGAATCCCACTCTGTTTGCTGCGATACCGGCCCCGTCGTCATTCCAAGGAGATTGCCGGGCTCGTCCCAGTCGAAATGCGCCTCGGTTCCCTCGTTGCTCGAGCGGTCGACGACACGGCCGAACGCATCGCGCTTCTTGATCGTGGTGGTCACGGAAACGGCGGCCGTCCCGCAACCCGCCCCGCCGTCAGAGGTTTCGATGGTTTTCGGCCACGTGGAGCCCCTTTCGTAGGTGACGGCAACCTTTCGGCTGCTGGAAGACACCTCGCTCACCAGGCCAGTGCCGGTCTTGTATTTCACGTCGGCATCGAGGCGATCGTTCGCGGACCCTTCCTTTGTGAGCTGTGTTCTCAGACGCCCATTCGTGTCGAAGGTTCGCGACGTGGTCAGGCTGCCAGCGGCACCGCCTTGCTCTTGCACCGCCTGTTTCAACGCCCCGAAGCTCGTGACCTCGACGTTTCGAAGATGCTGCAGCGTTTCGCCATTCGCACCGAGCAACACCTCGCTCGTCAGCCCCCCAGCCTTGTCGAAGGTCCGCTCGGCAACGGCGTCGTTCGGAAACGTCTCCTTGTAGAGGCGGCCCCAGCCATCATGCTTGCCACGCCAGATGCCTCGGTCGCCGTCAGTCATCATGGAAACGCGTCCCATCTCGTCGTAGCCGACCGTGCGTTGCCCCGACTCGCCAGTTTTCACGCCTTTAAGTCGACCCGCTTCATCGTACTCGTACCGGGTCGCGACGCCCTCTCGCACAGCCCGAGACTGGAGAAGGCCCGTGTCCGCAAACGTGAAGTCCTCTATCCTGTCCTTCACACTCCCAGGGACCGGCTCTGGTCCGGCGACCAGAGGCTGGGTCATCGACCTGACTCGCTCGCGGTCGTCGTACTCGTACTTGATCGATACCTCGGGCTCGGTGAGACCCTTCTGACTTCGCTTCACGTGCGTCACGTGTCCGGCCGCGTCGTAGGTCATGTAGACCTTGGCGTCGACGGGCTGTGCCGCTCCCTTCGACTTTCCGAGCGTCAGCTCGTAGGGACGGTCCCACTCATCGAAGTCGGACTTATCGGACGTGTCGTCCGATCGCTCCACAAGTGTGACGTTCCCTCTCTCGTCGCGCGTGTACTCCTCCGTGATCTCCTGACCACCGATGACCTTCTTCAGGAGTCCGGCTCCCTTCCGCCCTGCCTTGTCGTCTCCGAACTCGGCTTCGGACAGCGTCTCGTCTTCGGGTGTCCCGCCCTTGACACTCTTGGACCGACCGAAAGGGTCGAACTCGGAAACCGATTTGACCGACTCGAACTCGAAGCTGGCCGTTCCCTGCCCCTTGGCGACGGGCACAGGGATCTTGATTGACCGCCCCATACCATCCTTCACGAGCTTCGAGAAATTGTCGTCCCCGAATTCACTGCTGTACGTCGTGATCGCACTGTAGTCAGCTTTCCCAGGATCTCCGGCCGTGACCGTCGTTGCGACGACGTTGAGCTTCGAGAGCCAGTCAATCGATGGGGCACCCGCATCGTCATCCGGATACTTCGAATCGAACTTGGAAGTGTCCGGCGTCTTCACGAAAGCAACGCGGCCGTCAGCCTTGTAGCCGACTTCAGTCACCAGGAGCTGAGAACTCTCCTTACCAAACACCGGCATCGACTCTCGCCGGAAATGCGTCCGACCATTCTCGAGCTCGTACTCGGTGTCGAGCGCATACGGAGTGATCGAATGGGCCGCGACCGGCAGCGCCACCGCTTCGGGTGTGTACTTGAACTCCCAACCCTTTCCTGAGGGGTAATCGATCTTCTCGACCTGACCCGTCGTGGACCGGTAGCCGAGCTTCAATCGGAATGCTCCCCGGCCGACATACTCGGGGCTGCGGAACGAGAGGAGCCGTAATTGCGGGAAATCGAGGCCATGCAACGGGCTCGACGGCCCGACACTTCCTGTCCAGTACTGGTAGGTCAGCTCGGGTGTGACCACGCCGGCATTCACACCATGGATTTCGACCTTCGGAAGGACGACCTTCGTGAGCCGGCGTTCCTTGTCGAATTCATACTTCAGCTCGCGGTCGGCAAAGTCGGTCAGCTTCTTCAGCACACCGTAGGGATTCGGACCGACCTTGGTCCGGTCTTCCTCGTATTCGAAGCGGTATCTCCGTCCGAGATCGTCCGTGGCAAGGACGAGCTGGCCGAACGGATCGTGCCCGAGCGAAAGCGCGGATCCCTGCTCCGCTGTGCCTCGATAGTGTCGATCCGAAATCTCGACGAGCGTTCCGTTCGAATCGAAGCAAAGAGCGTCCTTGTTCGGGCCGATCAACCGCCAGCCGGTCTTGCCGGGATTGCTGACGAGCCTGAGATACAGCCCCTGCGGCATACAGACCGAGGCCCCATTGCCGAAGGATCCGCCAGCGTCTTCCTCGTATCCCTTGGGACAGCTCCTCGTGCTGGGTAATACCGCGGCGACGTAACCCGGCTTGCATTCCTCACCACCACAGCCGTCCTGCGACGGATAGAACCGATGGACATTTCCCCCCTGATGCAGCTCGATCGTCTCGGGAGAGAGAAGCTTGCCTTCGATCTCATTCCCGTCTCGCGGACGCCGGATCTCCGGGATCTGCCTCAGATGAGTCAGGAGACTGGAAGTGAAGCCCGCGCTGCCGAGAGGGCCATAACCCAGAAGGCCGCTCCGCCAGCTGCGGTCCATCGCGAAGCCAATGGCACGCCCACCTGTGAAGTGATCGGTGGTCTCGAGGGTGGCGTCGCCCGACGAGAGATGAACTCCGAGTCCGGCCTCCACGGCCAGGTAGGCCGGATTGAGTACGGGTTCATTCAGCGCGACCTGAATCGCCGAGGGAACAACATCCGCCCAGCCGGTGACCTCCAGGACTCCGCTCGGCGCCAGGTAATTGTCCTGCAGCTCATTGATCCTGCCGGCGCTCTTCTTGAAGAAGGCGAGAGCCGTCGCCGTTGCGCCATCCACGTCGACGACACTGGGTTCGCCCGGCTCGGACGGTGCGGTCGGAGGAACGGAGAGGATCGCCCGCACGTAGCGACCGCCCGCCAGGAGTTCGCGAAAATCGGAATCGCTCAGGTTGAATTGATCCTTCAGAGACTTGAAGTGCTCCGGTCGATCGCAGCGGCGGCACTGGAACTTCTCATCTGCGACCTGAAGCTTCCCGCCAACCTCCCCGATCTCTTGACGTCCCGCACTTCCACTCGGGCTCGAATATGCTTTTCGCGCTCTCGGATCGGCGATGAGAACCACGACCTCACGGGATTCGTACTCCTGCCAGGCCACGGACAGCCTCCCGCTACCGCCCTGGGAGTCGGTATCAGGCTTGACCGCCTGATTCTTCCCGAGCCGATAGAGAGTCACGTAGATCTCGGATTTCGGCCAGCCAGGTCCGCCCGGAAGCGCCGTGGACGGTCCGAGGTCTTCGCGGGAAAGAAGGCTCTTGTCAGTCGGGAGCGCACGAAGGCTCTGAACCTTGGCGACGAGGCGATCCCCGAAGTTACCGGGCAGGGAGACCCGCACCCGGAACGCGCTCGTGACCTCGCGGTCGATCTCCCGCTTCTTGTCTGCTGCCTGCTTGTCGTTGATCTTGTCGAGGTCGTCTTCCGCTGTCACGCGCCCCGGGACGCCCAGAGGCGAGAAGAGCGAGCTCAGTCGCATCGCGGACGAGGTGGCATTCTCGCCGGCCACAGGCTCCGCGCGCTGAAGGAAGATGCCGTTGAAGAGGATCTGAGGATCCTCGATCGGCACGGCCCGACCCCCTTTTCCGTCGTTTCCCCAGGTGT
>JBDSFL010000588.1:0-7648 GCA_039919545.1 Thermoanaerobaculia bacterium
TCGAGGACGGGCATGCTCAGATCCATGAGGATCACGTCGGGTCGCCGCCGGGAGACCGCGGCGACCGCCTCCTCCCCGTTCACGGCCAGATCGATCTCGTAGCCCTTGTTGGCCAGCCGGCGGGACAGCATGTCGCGGTTGTTCTCGTCGTCGTCGACCACCAGGATGAGCGCCATGTTCGATTCCTGTCACGCAGCCGGCACGATGCGGTTGCGGCCTTCCTTCTTGGCGAGGTAGAGGTTGGCATCGGCGGCGATGATCAGCGCGTCCTCGCCGCCGGCGTCTGCCGGGAAGCACGCGACGCCGCCGCTGATCGTCAGGCGCCCCTGCGGCTGCGTCTCCCCGCCCGCGAAGTCGTTGGCCTCGATGCGCGCGCGGAAGCCTTCCGCGAAGCGGACCGCCTCCTCGTGCGAAGCGCCGTACAGCAGCGCCACGAATTCTTCGCCGCCGAAGCGCGCCACGATCTCTCCGCGGCGGCCGAGGCTCTTCAGGATCGCCGCCACCGTCCGCAGGGCCTCGTTCCCGCACGGGTGCCCGTGGGCGTCGTTGTAGCTCTTGAAGTGGTCGATGTCGAAGATGAGCAAGGCGAGCGGATCGCCGCTGAGCGACGCCCGCTCGAGCTCGATGCCGAGCCGCTCGCGGAAGAAGCCATAGTTGTAGATCTGCGTCAGCGTGTCGGTGATGGCGCGCCGGTGAGAGCGCGTCACCTGCCCGGTCAGGCTGCGCACGCGATCGGCCTGCACCCGGAAGAACTCGTCGTACAGGTCGGGCCTCACCTGGAGGAGATCGCGGAGCGGGGCCGCGCCGATGCGAAGGATCCGGCAGGCCGTCACCGCACGCACCGACGCGGAGCGGCCGCGCCCGTCCAGGGCCGCGATCTCACCGAGCAACGCTCCCTTGAACAGCTTCCGCAGCAGCACGCACTCCCCCTCGGTCTCGTGCACCACATCGAGCGTTCCCTCGAGCAGGACCACCACCTCGTCGCCCGGATCGCCTTCACGCCAGAGCAGGCGTCCCGCCTCGACCGGCTCCTCGATGCCGAGGCTCCGCAGTTCCGGAAACGAGGCCAGGAGATCCAGCATGAAGCTGTAATTCTCCACGAAAAGAGGATGCGTCGATAATTCCATGATGCCGGCTGGAAATCGCGAGCATGCGTGCCGGGTCGCGCGCGGCATCCTCCTGGCGCTCACGATGTATACGGCGCCCCTGCTGGCGCTCGATCCGCAGAAGGCCGTCACCCAGTACCGCCACGATGTCTGGACGACGAAGAACGGCCTCCCGCAAAGCTCGGTCGAATCGATCACCCAGACGCGCGACGGGTATCTGTGGCTCGGGACGCAGGAAGGCGTCGCGCGCTTCGACGGGATCTCGTTCACGGTCTTCGATCGCCGGAACACCGATGCGCTGAAGCACAACCGCGTGCTGACCCTGCTCGAAGACGGAGGCGGCCGTCTCTGGATGGGGACCGAGGGAGGTGGGCTCACGGTTTTCATGGCGGGCCGGTTCCGGACGTTCGGGCGCGCCGAAGGGCTCCCCAACACGTTCATCCGATTTCTCGTCGAGGACGCGGCGGGAGTGCTCTGGGTGGGCACGGACGGCGGGCTCGCGTGCATCGAGGACGAGCGCGTGACGCTGCCGCCGGCCGTGAGTCCGCTCGCGGGGCAGCTCGTCACGGGCCTGGCCCGCACGGCCGACGGAGCCCTGTGGATCGGCACGCGCGAGCTCGGCCTCTTCCGGCTGAAGGAAGGCCGGCTGTCGGACGAAGGGGTGGCGCTCGGGCTCGCGAGAACGTGGATCTCCGCGGTCGCGGCCGATCGGGACGGGAGCCTCTGGATCGGTGCCAGAGGCTCCCTCCATCGGCTCGCGAACGGCGTGCTCACGAGCCTCGGCGCGGCCGAGGGCCTCGAGCCGGGGCCGATCCACGCCGTTCTACGAGACCGCGACGGAAACCTGTGGCTCGGCGGGGAATCGGGGCTCTATCGCCTGGCCGGCACCCGGCTCACGCGGCTGGACACCACGAACGGACTCTCCAACAACCTGATCCAGTCTCTACACGAGGATCGTGAGGGGAGCCTCTGGATCGGCACGATGGACGGCGGCCTGAACCGGCTCTCCGATACCACGTTCACGACGTATTCGACGGGGGAAGGGCTCGCGGAAAAGGGAGCGGCGCCCATCTTCGAGGACCGTGACAGGAACGTCTGGATCGGCACCCGCGGAGGCGGGCTGAGCCGCTTCACCAACGGAACCTTCACCACTTTCGGCACGCGCGAAGGGCTTCCCGACCTCTTCGTCCAGTCCATCGCCCAGGATCGCGCGGGCACCCTGTGGTTCGGCACGCGGCGCGGCGGGCTGACGCGCTATCGCGACGGACGCTTCGTCTCCTTCTCGGTGAGTGACGGCCTGGCCGGCGCGTCGGTGCGCTCGCTCTGCGAGGATCGTTCCGGCACGCTCTGGATCGGCACCGGCGCGGGAATGAGCCGGATGAAGGACGGTGTGATCAAACCGGTTTCCGGGTCCGACGTGCTCGAGCGGAGCACCACGTTCTTCATCCTCGAGGATCATCAAGGCGCCCTGTGGTTCGCCACGAACGGCGGCGGGCTGGTCCGGTATGCCGAGGGTCGCTTCACGACCTTCACCACGCGAGACGGGCTCTCGAACGACATCGTGAACACGCTGCACGAGGATTCCGCGGGCACGCTCTGGGTTGGCACGTACGGCGGCGGGCTCTGCCGGTACCAGAACGGCGTCTTCACCCGCTACACGACCAAGGAGGGGCTGCACGACGACGCGGTCTTCCGCATCCTCGAGGACGCGCGCGACAACCTCTGGATCTCGTGCAATAAGGGGATCTTCCGGGTCGCCAAGAAGGAGCTGGAGTCGTTCGCCGCCGGACGGACGCGCACCGTCCATTCGGTTCTGTTCGGCACCGCGGACGGCATGAGGAACTCCGAATGCAACGGCGCGGACCAGCCGACCGGCTGGAAGTCGTCCGACGGCCGGCTCTGGTTCCCGACGATCGACGGGGTGGTCGTCGTGGATCCGGAGCATCTGCCGACGAACGCCGTTCCTCCGCCGGTGCAGATCGAGTCTCTGCTCGTGGACGGCCGGCCGGCGTCCGTGCATGCCGCGCTGGAGCTACCGCCCGGGAAGGAGCGCCTCGAGTTCCACTATGCGGGGCTCAGCTTCCGCGAGCCCTCCCGCGTCCGCTTCGCCTACCGGCTCGAGGGCTACGACGAGGAGTGGGTGGATGCCGGCACGCGGCGCGCCGCGTTCTACACGCACATCCCGCCGGGCACCTACCGCTTCCGCGTGAAGGCCTGCAACGACGACGGGCTCTGGAACGAGCGCGGCGCGCAGCTCTCCCTCACGCTGCAGCCGCGCTTCCGGCAGACGAAGCTCTTCGCGTTTCTCTGCATCGCCGGTGTGCTCGTCGCGGGCGCGGGCACCTACCGCATCCGCGTGGCCCGGCTGGAGAATCGCGAGCGCGAGCTGGTGGAGCTCGTCGCGCTCCGAACGCGCAGCCTCACGGAGGAGAAGGAGCGCACCGAGCTGGCGCTCGCCGATGCGCAGGTGCAGCGCGCGATCGCGCAAACTGCCATGGAGCATGCCGAGGAGGCCAATCGCGCCAAGAGCGCGTTCCTGGCCAACACGTCCCACGAGCTGCGCACGCCGCTGAACGCGATCATCGGCTACAGCGAGCTGCTTCAGGAAGAGGCCGACGACCCCGACGGCAAGGGCATCACCCGCGATCTCCAGAAGATCACGGGCGCGGGCCGGCATCTCCTCGGGCTCATCAACGACATCCTCGATCTCTCGAAGATCGAGGCGGGCAAGGTGGAGCTGCTGATCGAGACCTTCGACGTGAGGCGATTGCTCGAGGAAGTCGTCACCACGATCGAGCCCTCGGCCACCAAGAATGGAAACGCCCTCGCGCTGGACATCGCCCCGGAAGTCGGGGAGATGAGGACCGATCAGACGCGCCTGAAGCAGATCCTCCTCAACCTCCTGTCGAACGCCGTGAAGTTCACGAGCGGAGGGTCGGTGAGGCTCTCCGCGGTGCGGGAGCGAGGGACGACGGGAGACGACCTCGTGCTCCGCGTGAGCGATACGGGGATCGGCATGACCCCCGAGCAGCTGGGACGCCTGTTCCAGGCCTTCACCCAGGCCGACCTCTCCACGACGAAACGCTTCGGAGGTACGGGGCTGGGGCTCGTCATCAGCCGCCACCTATGCCGGATGATGGGGGGTGACGTGACCGTCGCGAGCATCGCGGGCAAGGGCTCGACGTTCACGGCGCGGATCCCGATCGGCTGAGGAGCACCGGATTCCCAAGCCACTCCGAAGCGATGGCGAAGCGCTTCATCGCGCGCAAGGGCTACCGCTTGCGCGCTTTTTTCGGGGTCGGCTCGGACTCTTCCCGCACGCTTTCCAGGGCGGGAGCGAGCCGCTGCTTCACCGTGAACGCGCGCGCCCAGGGATCCGCCTTCAGCCGCGAGAGACGACGCGGAACGTTTCGCATCGTGAACGTGTCGGCGGAGAGCTTCGAGGTCAGCTCGTCCCAGGCCAGCGGCACCGAGACGGGGGCCGCGGGGCGGGCGCGCGTGGAGTATGCGGCGACGGACGTCGCGCCGCGGATGTTGCGCAGGTAGTCGAGGAAAATTTTCCCGGTCCGCTTCGCCTTGGACATGTTGGTCGTGTACTCGTTCGGCCGGTGCGTCTCGAGCTCTCCCACGATGCGGCGCGAGAACTCGGCGCAGTCGTCCCAGGAGAGCTCCGGCACGAACGGCACCACGACGTGAAGCCCCTTGCCGCCCGTCGTCTTCACGAAGCTCTCGAGCCCGAGCTCCTGCATCCGCGCGCGCAGGCGTCGCGCGGTGTCGATCACCTTCTTGAAAGTGACCGTCGGATCGGGATCGAGGTCGAAGACGATGCGGTCCGGAGTCTCCAGAGCATCCGCCGTGGAGTTCCACGTGTGAATCTCGAGAATGCCGATCTGCACGAGGCCCACGATCCCGGGCAGGTCGTCCACCACGAGGTACTCGTCCACTTTGTTCTTCTCCTGGATGGAGATGCGCCGTACTGTTTTGGGCACGCCGAAGCCCGTGTGCTTCTGGTAGAAGCAGGGGCTTCCCAGGCCTTCGGGGCAGCGCACGAGCGTGGCGGGCCGCCCCACGAGGTGCGGCAGCATCCAGGTGTGCACGGCCTCGTAGTAGAGGGCGAGATCGCGTTTCGTCGCGCCCTGATCGGGGTACACGACACGATCGGGATGCGTCAGCGTCACCCCCGCCACCGCCACGCCGTCCGCCTTCTTCGTGACCATCGCGACCTCCTCGGCCCGGGGCGCTCGGGACTTGGTCCTGTCGGCGGCCCGGAGCGGACGCTTGCGCGCGGAAACCTGCGTCTCCTCCGAAGGCGCTTTGCCGCTCGGCTTCTCTCGCACGATGACGGCAGCGGGTTTGTCTTCCCTCAACCCCTTGAACGAGGGATGGCGCAGCTTGCCGTCGCCGGTCCATTCGCTGAACGTCACCTGCGCCACCAGCTCGGGACGGACCCATTGGACACGGCTGAAGCCGCGCGGCTTCGGCTCGAACGGGCACTCCTTCGTGGCCATGCCGTCGAGCCGCTTGCGCAGCGAGGTCGCGAACTTCTCGGTGAAGCCCGTTCCCACCTTGCCGACGAAGAGGAGCCTGCCGGCCTCGTCGTGCACACCGAGCAGGAGCGCCCCGAAGCCGATCCGCGAGCCCTCCGGATCCGTGAAGCCGCCGACGACGAACTCCTGCTCGTTGCCGCACTTCACCTTAACCCAGCCGCGTCCGCGTCCCGCTTCGTAGGGACCGTCTCTCCGCTTGGAAACCATTCCCTCGAGCCCGAGCCGGCACGCCTCACGGAAGAACGACGTCCCCGAGCCCTCGACGTGCTCGCTATAACGGAGGCGCGCGGGATTCGCTTCGGCGACCAGCTCTTCCAGCGAGCGCTTGCGAAGCTCGAGCGGCAGCCGGCGGAGGTCGAAGCCGTCGAGATGAAGGAGATCGAAGGCGATGTACACGAGCTCTCCGCGCGTGTCGTCCGAGAGCACGTTCTGCAGCGCGTTGAAGCTGGTGACGCCGCTCGGGAGGACGACCACCACCTCGCCGTCGAGCATCGCCGCGCGGCAAGGCAGGCTCTCGGCCGCACGGGCGACCGGCGCGAGCCGAGCCGTCCAGTCTTTGCCGTTCCGGCTGAGCAATCGTGCCGAGCCGTTCTCGAGCCGGCAGAGAATGCGGTAGCCGTCGTACTTCATCTCGTGCAGCCAGCCCGCAGCGTCCGGCGCCTCGGTGACGAGGGTGCAGAGCTGCGGCTCGAGGAATTCCGGCAGCGCGGCCTTCACCGCACCCGATGTGGCGGCCAGAGTGGTGGCTTGCGCCGCGCGATCGGGCGCGAGCGCTTCTCGGCTCGCCGCGCGATGCGAGCTCCGAACGCGTTCGGGGCGGGCGGCAATCTCCTCGAGGCCGCGCCCGCTCTCCACGCTCTTCGGCTTTCGTTCCACGATGTCGAGCTCGCTCTCGGCGCGCGCGAACTCATCCCGTTCCTTGACGAGCAGCCAGCTTCCCCGGCCGTCCTTCGTCTCTTCCTTCTTCAGCTTCACGAGCATCCACGCACCCGAGAGCTTCTGACCGTGCAGCTCGAATTTCAGCAGCCCCGCCCGATACCCCTCGTGCGCGTCGCCGATCGGCTCCCAGCGTCCCCGATCCCAGAGCAGCACCGTGCCGCCGCCGTATTCCCCCTGCGGGATGATTCCCTCGAAGCCGCCGTACTCGACCGGATGATCCTCGGTCTGCATGGCGAGCCGCTTGACCGAGGGGTCGAGACTGGGTCCCTTCGGCACGGCCCAGCTCTTGAGCACCCCTTCCAGCTCGAGACGGAAGTCGTAGTGCAGGTGGGAAGCGGCATGCTTCTGGATGACGAAAGAACGACCAGACGTCTTCGCCACATCCTTCCCACGCGGCTCGGCCGTGACGGCAAAATCTCTCTTACGTCGGTACTCCTTGAGACCCACGGCCGAAGGAAAGCAATAAAAATGCCGGGAAAGGAACGGTGCCGGGGTTGCAAGCAACCCCGGCGCTCCGGCTCTTCGAACGCACCGTGGCCGTAGGGAAACTCAGATGGCACAACCGCACAGGCCTCGCGGCCCGAGCAGCAGAACTGATCGGGCTCGAGCAGCAGAACCGATGGGTCCCCCCGAGACAGTTCAGAAGCTGGCGCGCAGCCCGATCCGGAGCGTGCGCGGCTCCTGGAACTGCCGGCCCAGGCCGTAACGCGCGTTCGTGGGCGTCGGGCTGTCGTTGTCGGCCTGGTTGAATGAGTAGCGGTTGTCCACCACGACCGCGTCCTGGCTGTTGAAGACGTTGAAGAGATCGATGAGTGCGTTGATCGTCACCGGGCCCACCGCGATCGGGTAGCCCACATGAAGGTCCGCCTGGAAGAGCGAAGGCGAGCGCCCCTCGGCGCCACGCGTCGTGAGGAAAAGCTCCGGGCGGCCGTAGCTGTCGAACCAGCCGTACCGGGTGCGCGGCGCGCCGCTGCGGTAGTTCGCCGAGACCGAAGCCGTGAGCTGGAACGGGAACGTGTAGCTGCCCTGCACCTTCACCTGGTGCGTGCGGTCGTC
>JBDSFL010000590.1:0-3501 GCA_039919545.1 Thermoanaerobaculia bacterium
GCCCAGAAGAAGGCTTAGACACCAAGTGATCGAACGGAACCGACGCATCCTCGGGATGAGACCACAGCCAGAAGGTTCTTTGCCTGGGGGCATGACGAAAAACTTCGCGATATCTGGAGGCACCCTGTTCCCTGTCGGTTCTCAGCGGCATTGACCCCCTTCAGTAAGAAATTCTCACGAGCATTGACCCCCCAGGGGTGAAGTTTCTCAGGGGCATTGACCCCTCTGCTTCTCGCGTGACGCGGCTAAGGCTGCCCGGTCTCCAGCGATGTCCGCTGGCACCGGGAGGTCGGGATGGCGTTTCGCGAGGTGACGATGCTGGAAGTGAAAGAAGTCCTGAGGCGCTGGCTCGCAGGAGAATTCAAGAAGGCGATCGCCCGCGGCACCGGCGTGAGCCGGAACACGGTGCGCAGCTACATCAAGGCGGCGGAGAACTGCGGACTGCGTCAGAGCGCGGGGGTCGGCGCGCTGACCGACGAGCAGCTGGCCGCCGTCCTGATCAAGCTGAAGGCAGCAGTGGCCGAGCCGCCGCACGGCGACGCGTGGGTGCGGTGCGAGCAGCACCGCGGATTCGTCGAGGCAAGGCTCGCCGACGGCGTGATGCTGACCAAGGTCGGTCGACTGCTGAAACGCCAGGGCATCGAGGTGCCGTACCCGACGCTGCACCGTTTCGCAGTGAAGGAGCTCGGGTTCGGCAACCAGGCGCCCACCATCCCGGTGTCTGACTGCGCGCCTGGCGCAGAGGTCCAACTCGACACCGGGTGGATGACCTTGCTCGAGCCGGATCTCTTTGGGAAGCGGCGGCGCTTCAGGGCGTGGATCTTCACATCGGTCTACAGCCGTCATCGCTTCGTGTACCCGTGCTTCGAGGAGACGACGAAGACCGCGATCGAGGCGTGCGAGGCGGCCTGGGCCTTCTTCGGTGGCGTCTTCGCGGTGGTGATCCCCGACAACACGAAGGTGATCGTCACCAAGGCGGATCGGCTGCAGCCGCTGCTGAACGAGACCTTCCTCGAGTACTCGCAGAGCCGCGGCTTCACAGTGGACCCGGCGCGCTCGCGGAGCCCGAAGGACAAGGCGAGGGTCGAACGAAGCGTGCCCACCGTGCGCGAGGACTGCTTCCGTGGCGAGCGCCTGCTGACGATCGACGACTGTCGGCGGCGCGCTCCGCACTGGTGCCTCGAGGAGTACGGCATGCGTCGGCACAGCACGACCCAGCGGTTGCCGCGAGAAGCCTTCGAGGCCGACGAGAAGCCAAAGCTGCTGCCCGCACCCACCGACGAGTACGACGTCCCGCTGTACAGCGACCCGAAGGTAGGCGTTGACCAGCACGCGAGCGTGGCCAAGGCGCTCTACTCGCTGGCCTTCGAGTACCGCCGCAAGACGCTGCGTGCGCGGGCCGACCGAACGTTGGTGCGTTTCTACTTCAAGGGTCAGCTCGTCGAGACCCACGAGCGCAAGCCGCCCGGTGGGCGCTCGACGAAGCCGAACCACTTTCCGCCAGAGAAGCTCGCCTACGCGCAGCGTGACTCGGCGTTCCTCGTGCGACAGGCCGAAGCCCAGGGCCTGCATGTCGGGCTCTTTGCGAGAGCGCTGCTCGATAACCCGCAGCCCTGGGCGCGAATGCGTCAGTGCTTCGCACTGCTGGGTCTGTGCAAGCGCTTCACTCCCTCGCGCGTCGAGGAAACCTGCGCTCTCGCCCTCGCTGCCGAGATGCACGACTACTATCGGCTCGAACGGATGGTGAAGCTGGGCGTCAAGCCCGCCCTGCCG
Organism: Thermoanaerobaculia bacterium; assembly: GCA_039919545.1. Classification (GTDB taxonomy): domain Bacteria; phylum Acidobacteriota; class Thermoanaerobaculia; order UBA5066; family UBA5066; genus JBDSFL01. Next base: position 1,774 of record JBDSFL010000590.1, read on the forward strand.
GCCGCGCCGGGCGCGACCAACGTCGTGCCGCTCGCTCGCTACCTGCGCCCAGTGCGCCAGTACGCCCTCCCCCTCGCATCCCGCGAGCAGGCTGCACCCCCACCGAAGGAGAACAACAATGACGACTGACGTGGTTTCCCCCGATCTCACCATCGCGCTGCGCCGGCTGAAGCTATCCGGCTTGCTGAACACGCTGCCCGAACGCCTCGCCCTCGCGCAGAGCCAGAAGATGCCGTACCAGGACTTCCTGCTGTTGCAGCTGTCCGATGAAGTCTCGCGCCGCGATGGCCAGGCGGCAACCCTGCGAGCGCAACGCGCCCATCTCGAACCGACGATGCAGCTGGAAGCCTGGGACGCCACCGCGAAGGTCACCTTCGATAAGATGTTGCTCAACGAGCTGGCCTCGCTGCGCTTCCTCGAGGCGCACCGGCACGTCGCGATCGTCGGCCCTGTCGGCGTCGGGAAGACCTTCCTGGCTCACGCACTCGGCCACATCGCTTGTCGTCGCGCCTTCTCGGTCCTCTCGCTTCGCGGCGACGCGATGCTCAAGACGCTGCGCCACGGCCGCCTCGACAACACCTACGAGGCCGAGTTGCGCAAGCTCATCGCCGTCGACTTGCTGATCGTCGATGACTTCGGCCTCGACGCGATGGACGCCGTCGAAAGTCGCGACGCCTACGAGATCTTCACCGAGCGCCACCGCGCCGGGTCGATGATCGTGACGTCCAACCGCGGCCCCGACGAATGGCTCTCAACCTTCGCGGACCCGATGCGGGCGCAGAGCGCGATCGATCGCTTCACTGGAAACGCCTACGACTTCGTCGTCGAGGGAGAGAGCTACCGGTCGCGGCAGAAGCCATCGCACACCGAGACCGCCCGTCCAACGCCACCGGTCACGAAGAAGCACGGCAAGCGGACGCGGCGGGCCGGGTGAGAGCGCTCAGCTGGTCCACAGAGGCCGCCTCCGCTCGCTTCGCTCGCTGCGGCGGGGCGACGAGAGCCATCAACAACCCCAGAGCGACTGGACCAGAGGCCAGCTTTCGGTGATTCTCAGGTCGTCACGCAGGGCAGACCCCCGGGGTCAATGCCTCTGAGAAGCGGGGGGTCAATGCCCCTGAGAGCCGACACGCAACAATCGGAGGAACGAACAGCGAAGTGATGGGAGGAAACGCTGTGCGGTGTCTCCACGCAGTGACGCGATTGCTGGCGTCGAGACCCGCGGTGAGCTTCTGGCTGTTCACCGAGTTGTAATAGTCGTGTTGCAAATCATCTTCTCGCGTCCACTGAACGCGCACCGGGACCTCTGCTTCCTTGGCGAGAAAGACCGCCTCCGCCACGAAGTCCGCCTTCGACTTCCGACCGAAACCGCCTCCGAGAAAGGTCACGTGAACGCGAACCTTTGCCTCGGACCAACCGAGCAGACACGCCGCCTCCTTCCGGGCCGCCTGAGGGTTCTGGGTACACGCCCAGACCTCGCAGGTTTCCCCTTCGATGCGAGCGAGCGCTGCAGGGGGCTCCATCGACACGTGCGCCAGATGAGGCACGTGGTACTCGGCGTCCACGACCTTCACCGCCGACGCGAGCGCCTTCTCGACATCACCCACTTCGCGCAGCGCCTTGCCGGGCGCGCGGATCGCCGCGGTCAGCTGGTCTCGATACGCGACGGAGTCGTAGACAGCGTTCTCTCCCGATTCCCAGACAATCCTGAGAGCGACCCGCCCGCGAATC
>JBDSFL010000594.1:0-5984 GCA_039919545.1 Thermoanaerobaculia bacterium
CGGCCGGGCCGCCGGCGAAGAGTGACGGCGAGGACCGCCCCGGGCGGTTCAAGACGCGCCCCGAGCGCGCCTTCCTCCACGAACGGGAGTTCACCGCGGACCCGAGGCTCGTCGCGACGCCGTCGCAGCTCGTCGTCCTCGAGCTCGAGCGGGGCGCGAACCGCGTCGAGAGCACCTACCGGTACACGCTCGCGAGCGGGCGCTATCGCGTGTGCGTCGAGGGCGAGATCACGAGCATCGCCGTCGCCGACGCGCAGGACCGGACGCTCGCGCTCGTCGACCGCGCGACCGGCTGCCGCGAGCTCGCGGTCGCAAAGGGCGTCTACCAGATCACCGTCACGCACGACGGCACGGCGCTGACGAGCGGCAGCCACATCGCGTTTGCGAGCTCGCCGAAGCCGGAAGCGCGGCTCCTCGTCTGCCCCGGGGGCTTCTACCCGGCCTATACGTGCACCCCGAGGGACGGGTACGTGGTCGTGGCGCTCGGCGGCTCGTTCCCTGTCCTTCACGCGCAGCCCGGAGGCGCGTTCTCGTGCGACGGCGGCCACCCTCGGAGCGGCGAGATGCCGTTGGTGTTCGGCGACCCGTTCTCGGTGGACGAGTACGCGCTCGTGAGGTTCGGCACCGGGTCGGTGGACCCCTCGGATCCGTCCACGGGACCGCATCTCCTCTTCGGCACCACGCCTCTCGGCATCGACCCAGTGCACTGCTCGTCGGATGGCTCCTACGGCATCTACGCGGGGAACGTCACCGACCCGACGAAGAATTCCCTGGTCTCCCACAAGCGGGGATTTCCGCCCGACAACATCGGGCTCTATCTCGACGATCAACAGTACTTCCACTCAACCGATTACCGGTTGGAGCTCGGGGCGTACAGCGCGCACCACCAATGGAGCGTGTGGCAAGCCTACACGAGCAACAACGAGCTCCGCAGCGGGACGAGCGGAGGGGGAGCCTATTTCACGCCTTTCCGCTACCTCCCGAGCGGCGGGGACACGACGCCGCTCGATCCCGGAGAGGTGGCGCTCTTCCGGGAGTGCGGGTACAAGGGACCGGCGACCGTCTTCGTCGTCGATCAATCTTCTCTCGCGCAGTGGTCGAGCGGGTTCCTCCCGCTCGACAAGACGACGCGCTCCGTCCGGCTCGGGTCGAACACGAGCGCCGTTCTCTACCCGTCCTCCAGCTTCACGGGCGCCCCGCAGACGCTCGACGTCGACACGCCCTGCCTCGCGAGCCCCGCGGCCTCGTCGTTGCGGATCGGCGACGTCGTGTCGCTCCTGTTGACGACGACGCGCACCTGCGTCGGGTGCAATCTCACCGGCGTCGACCTCTCGGGCGCGGACCTCTCGGGGTACGTCCTCTCGGGCGCCCGCTTGAACGGCGCGAACCTGTCGAGGGCGAAGCTCGCGAACGCCGTCCTCGATCACGCGAGCCTCGCGAACGCGCGCTTGAACGGCGCGGACCTCTCGAACGCGGAGCTCTCGCAGGCGAATCTCTCGGGAGCGTTCCTGAACGCGGACCCGCCGAACAAGATCCTGAGCGCCGCCGTCCTGATCGGGGCGCACCTGAAAAACGTGAACCTCGCGTCGGCCGAGCTCGACGGGGCAGACTTCACGAGCGCGACCTTCTACGCGACGAATCCAGCGGGGAGCGGCACGTGCGTCCCGGCCGCGTCCGGTTTCACCGCCTCCTGCGCGACGGCGAGCGGCGCGTCGGCGGTCGGCACGGTGTTCACGGGCGCGTACCTCGCGGGAGTCGACTTCACCGGCGCGCACTTCACCGGCCCCGACTTCACCTACGCCGTCCTCGCCGGCGCGAACTTCACCGGCGCGACCCTCGCGCCGCGCGACGGGGCGGGGCGAGCCGGGTTCGCCGCCGCGCACCTGCAGGGGACGCAGCTCGGCGGCGTGAACGACATCCAGGGCGTGTCGTTCGAGGGAGCCTTCCTCGATTTCACGGTCGGCGGGAACGCCCTCTTCCTGCAGCTCGACGGGACCCATACGGCGTTCGCGGGCCGCAAGAACGCCGGCCGCTCCGTCTGCGTGCTCGCGCCCTACTCCTCCGCGACGACGGTTCCGGCCGCGAACACGACGATCACCTGCGCCGACGGGCACGCGGGCCCGTGCGGCGCGGGAACGCCGGGTCCGCCCCTCAACTTGCGGTGGGCGAGCGCCCGGACCCCCGACCTCGCGACGCCGCCCGTGTGGTACGCCGCGCCGCCGACGTACCCGTCGACCTCCGGCGCTGCCCAGCTCTGCTCACTCGACGACGTCGACCCGGACTGGTAACGGAAAGGCTGCTGCCATGACACACGAGCCCTCCGTCAGCCTCTGGGTTCCCGAGTCGCGCGCGTGACGCGCCGCGCCGTCGTCCTGCTGCTGCTCATCTGCGCCCGCGCGCTGGCGGCCGGGCCGCCGGCGAAGAGTGACGGCGAGGACCGCCCCGGGCGGTTCAAGACGCACCCCAAGCCTACGTTCCTCCACGAGCGGGACTTCAGCGCGGACCCGACGCTCACCGCGAGGCCGTCACAGCTCGTCGTCCTCGAGCTCGAGCCCGGGCCGGGCAGCGTGGAGAACGCCTACCGGTACACGCTCGCGAGCGGGCGCTACCGCGTCTGCATCGATGGCGAGCTGACGGGGCTCACCGTCGCGGACGCGAACGAGCGGACGCTGGCGCGCGTCGACCGCACGACAGGTTGCCGCGAGCTCGAGGTGCCGAAGGGCGTGTACCGCTTCTCGGTGACGCACGACGGAACCGCCATGACGTCTGGAAGCCGCATCGCCTTCGCGAGCGCGCCGCGGCCTGTACGGCTCATTGATTGCCCCGGGAACGACAACGGCGACTTCAGGAAGTGCACGCCTCGCGACGGCTACGTGGCCATGGTGAGCGCGACTTACGACGCCGTGGTCCGCGCGCAGCTCTACGGCCCCTTCTCTTGTGACGGCTACTCTGAGCGCTTGGGACAGATGCCGTTCAAGTACGACTTCACCCACTCTCACTCCATCGACGACTACGCGCTGATCCGGCTCAGCGAGCCCGTGCTCGACCCGGCCGATCCGACCCGAGGCCCGCATCTCCTCGCCGGGAACACTCCTCTCGGCCTCGACGTCTCGCACTGCCCGTCGGATCCGGCTCACCCCGCGGCGGACCAGATCAGCTACGGCGTCTACGCGGGCAACGTGACCGACCCTTCGAAGAACGGGCTCGTGTCCCGCTCCCGGACGTACCCCTTCGACAACCTGAGTCTCTTCATGAGCGACGCGCCAGGCATCGAATATGCCGGTTACGGCTTCCAGCTCGTGGCCTACGGCCGGAGCGGCGCAGCCCTGTTCCTGGGCAGTCTCTTCGACAGCGGCGACTCCAACATCGACGAGCTCCGGAGGAACGGGGAAGGTGACGTGGCCCTCTTCACAACTCCGTTCCGATACCTCCCCGCGGGCGGCGACACCACGCCGCTCGATGCCGGAGAGGTGGCCCTCTTCCGCGAGTGCGGATACAAGGGGCCGGCGACCGTGTTCGTCCAGGACCAGCCGTCGCTCGCGAAATGGTCGAGCACGTTCCTCCCGCTCGACGGGACCACCCGCTCGGTCAGGGTCGGACCGAACACGCGCGCGGTCCTCTACCCGGGCGCGGGCTTCGGCGGCGCCGCGCAGACGATCGAGGTGGCCACGCCCTGTCTCGCAAGCGGCACCGGCTCCTCGCTGCGCATTGGCGACCTGGCGTCCGTCCTCGTCAACACGACCCGCGCCTGTATCGGGTGCGATCTCTCCGGCGGTGACCTCTCCGGTGCGGACCTCTCCGGCTACGTCCTCTCTCGCGCCCGCTTCGACGGCGCGGATCTCTCGAGGGCGAAGCTCACCAACGCCGTGCTCGATCACGCGAGCTTCGCGAACGCGCGGCTCCACGGCGCCGACCTCTCGAACGCGGAGCTCATGGGCGCGAACCTCGGCGGCGCGTTCCTGAACGCCGACCTTCCGGGAAAGACCCTGAGTGCCGCCGTGCTCATTGGCGCGCACATGAAAGACGTCAATCTCTCGTCGGCTCAGCTCGACGGGGCGGATTTCACGGCCGCGAGCTTCTACGGCACGAACCCGGCGGGGACCGGAACCTGCATTCCCACGGCCTCGGGATTCACCCCCTCCTGTGCCACGGCGAGCGGCGCCTCCGCGGTCGGCGCCAAATTCACGAGCGCCTACCTCGCCGGCGTCGACTTCACGAGCGTGCACTTCACGGGTCCCGACTTCACGTACGCGGTCCTCGCGGGCGCGAACTTCACGGGCGCCTCGTTCGCCCCTCGCGACGGCGCCGCGCGCGACGGATTCTTCGCAGCACACCTCCAGGGGGCGCAACTCGGCGACGTGAAGGCCATGCAGGGGACGTCGTTCACGGACGCGTACCTCGATTTCACGGTTGGCGGCAATGCTCTGTTCGTGCAGCTCGACGGCAGCCACACGACGTTCCCGGGCCGAAAGAACCCCGGCCGCTCCGTTTGCGTGCTCGCGTCCTACGCGTCGGCGACGACGGTCCCGGCCGCGAACACGACGATCACGTGTCCCGACGGCCACGCGGGCCCGTGCGGGCAGGGAACGCCGGGCCCGTTCCTGAATTTCCGGTGGGCGAGCCCCCACATGGCCGACGTCGCGACGCCGCCGGTGTGGTACGCCACTCCCCCGACGTATCCGTCGACATCCGGCGCTCCCCAGCTCTGCATTGTCGACGACGTCGACGCCGACTGGTAGGGGCGACCGCTCAGAGCGTGTCGACTGGATTAGCTTTCGGAACTCATGACCGGCTCTTGGTCCCACGCAGACTTTGAGTCGAGAAGGGGTGGGCCGACGAACCTATCCGGCCCTATCTCCTCACCAAGGTCATGCCGGGGATCTACTCCAACGTCGATGCGCCACCCGGCGTCGTCACGCTCGAGCAGGCCGAAAACTGGGCTCGCGGCATCATCCTCGCCAAAGAGCACAAGTTCTCGCGCTGCCTGGTCTTCTCGCGTCGCTTGAGCGTCTGGATCGATTAGGACGACAATTTCGTTGGCAAGGCGTCGACGCCAGACGGCCCGAATCACCCGTACACGATCATCGGTAACAGGCGCTTGGTGTTCTCGTTTTGGCTCGTGGGCCGATGACGACTCGGCTCCCAGCTCTCCCAGGCCTTCTTGCTGGGGCCGTGATAGACCAAGGCCCTGATCGTCGGCGTCGGAGTGGCTTGGATTGTGTCCCCCAGAGCCTGAGGCCTCGCCATCAGACCTGTTCTTTTTCGTTGCTCATTTCTGAGCAGATTTTGGCCGGCGTTCCTGGCCGCCTCGTTGCCAGTGGCCGCATGAACAGGATGGACGGCTGACTTACGAGACCTAGGGTATAGACTTCCAGGAGTCGTTCCGTGTCGCCGCGGCGGTTTCCATCGGCTCGAGCGTGAACGTTTTTTTGAACCGCCTTATGGAGGCAAACGTCATGTCGAAGAGACAGACCCCGTGGAGGTTCCCTTCATGAAAGATCTCCACGCCACCCTGCACCTCGAGCACGAGAGGCTGAAGGAGACGCACGGCTACTGTGCCGATGTGCTCGCGACCCTTCGTGAACCGTTCTTGGTCCTGGGCGCGGACCTCGTCGTCCGGTCCGCGAACCGGGCGTTTTACACGAGTTTTCATACGACACGCGCTGAGACCGAGGGCCACCGGGTCGGGGAGGTTGCCGACGGGCAATGGAACTCGCCCGCCCTGCGCAGCATGCTCGAGGGGGTCATCAAGGAGGGTCGCTCCTTCCAGGACTTTGCCATCGAGAACGATGCCGCGGGAGCCGGGTCCCGCCCGATGGTCATCAACGCGCAAAGGGTTTACCGCGAAGGTGGGCACTCCGAGCTGATCCTCGTCGGCATCGAAGACGTGACGACGCGAAACCTCGCGCAGAAGCTGCTGAAAAATTCCGAGCTCCGCTACCGGCGCCTCTTCGAGGCCGCCGAGGACGCGATCCTGATCCTGG
>JBDSFL010000628.1:0-2714 GCA_039919545.1 Thermoanaerobaculia bacterium
CTCAAGAAGATGACGGAGATCGTGAGGCAGGAGATGGACGCCTCCGGCGCGCAAGAGGTCGACCTGCCGATCCTCCAGCCCAAGGAGCTGTGGGTGGAATCGGGCCGCTGGGACCGCTACATCGACGACGGCATCCTCTTCCACCTCGAAGACCGCAAGGGCACCGAGTTCGCGCTCGCCCCCACGGCCGAGGAGGCCGTCACCGAGCTGGTGCGGCGCTCCGTCACCTCTTGGCGCCAGCTGCCGTTCAACCTCTACCAGATCCGCACGAAGTTCCGCGACGAGATCCGCCCCCGCTTCGGCCTGCTGCGCGGCCGCGAGTTCCTGATGAAGGACGCGTACTCGTTCGACATCGATCAGGCGGGGCTCGATGCGCACTACAAGAAGATGGACGCGGCGTATCGCCGCATCTTCGAGCGCTGTAGCCTCGAGTACGCGCTGGTGGATGCCGACTCGGGCGCCATCGGCGGCTCGGCCTCGCAGGAGTTCATGGTCGTGGCCGACACCGGTGAAGACGCCCTCGTCTTCTCCGATGCGGGAGACTACGGCGCCAACATCGAGAAGGCCGCCACGGGAGCGCTCCCGGAGCCGTGGGCTGGTGAGGAAGCGCGCGCCTTCGGCCAGGCCGACGCTCCCACGCCCGGTCTCTATACCTGCGAGGACCAGGCTCGCCACTTCGGAACGGACGTGTCGCGCATCGTGAAGACGATGGTCTACGAGGCGGTGAAGGCGAACGGCAAGACGTTCGTGGCGGCGGTGCTGATCCGCGGCGACCTCGAGATCAACGAGCTGAAGCTGCCGCGCGCGCTCGGCGCCGTGCACGCCAAGCTCGTGAGCGAGGAGCGCCTCCTGGCGATCGCCGGCACGCGCCCCGGCTTCGTCGGCGCCATCGGGCTCAAGCCGCCGGAGGGTCAGACGGGCGTCCCCGTCTTCGTCGACCGCTCCCTGCAGAACGCGGTCAATGTCTACTGCGGCGCGAACCTCGAAGGTCTGCACCACTCGAACGTCTCGATCGCGCGCGACGTGAAGGTGTCGGGCGTGGTCGAGGTGGCGACGGCGCGCGAGGGGGATCCGTCGCCCCTCGGCACCGGCACGCTGAAGATCAAGCGCGGCATCGAGGTCGGTCACATCTTCAAGCTCGGAACCAAGTACTCCGAGGCGATGAAGTGCGAGGTGGCCGACAAGAACCAGAAGATGGTGCCGCTCGTGATGGGCTGCTACGGGCTCGGCGTGGGGCGCACCATCGCGGCGGCCATCGAGCAGAACCACGACGACAACGGCATCATCTGGCCGGTCGCCATCGCTCCGTACACCTGCATCGTCTCCTCGCTCCAGCGCGACGCCGAGGTCATCAAGGCGGCCGACGAGCTCTATGCGGCGCTGAAGCAGGCGGGCGTCGACGTGTTCTACGACGACCGCGACGAGCGGCCCGGGGTCAAGTTCAAGGATGCCGATCTCGTCGGATTCCCGGTGCGCGTCGTGGTGGGGGGCAAGGGGCTCGCGAAGGGCATCGTGGAGGTCTCCACGCGCCGCGAGAGAACCTCGTCGGAAGTCGCGCCCGACCGCGTGGTGGACGTGGTGGTCAGGACCCTCGCCGCCGGCGCCCGGACGCTGCTCGTCTGAAGCAAGGGCGCCATATCAAGCGCGGCTCGCTCCACTAGAATCCCTCAAAAGGGGACACTGCGGATGAGCTTCAGCAAGCAAGACGCTCTGGATTTCCATTCGACCGGCCGCAAGGGGAAGGTCGAGGTGGTGCCGACGAAGCCCTGCGCCACCGCGCGGGACCTGTCGCTGGCCTACACGCCCGGCGTCGCCGAGCCCTGCCTCGAGATCGCGCGCGAGCCCGAGCTCGTCTACGAATACACCGCCAAGGGGAACCTGGTCGGCGTCATCTCCAACGGCACGGCCGTGCTGGGCCTCGGAGACATCGGCCCGGAGGCGGGGAAGCCCGTCATGGAAGGGAAGGGAGTCCTCTTCAAGAGGTTCGCCGACATCGACGTGTTCGACATCGAGGTGAACGAGAAGGATCCCGAGAAGTTCATCGAGTGCGTGGCGCGGCTCGAGCCCACGTTCGGCGGCATCAACCTCGAGGACATCAAGGCCCCCGAGTGCTTCGAGATCGAGGAGAAGCTCAAGGCGCGGCTCTCGATCCCGGTCTTCCACGACGACCAGCACGGCACCGCCATCATCTCGGCCGCGGCCTTCCTGAACGCGCTCGAGGTGGCGGGAAAGAAGATCGACGAGGTGAAGATCGTCTTCGCCGGCGCAGGCGCCGCGGCGGTGGCCTGCGCGAATCTCTACATCACGTACGGCGTCAAGCTCGAGAACCTCCTGATGGTCGACCGCACGGGCGTGATCTACAAGGGGCGCACGGAGAACATGAACCGCTACAAGGAGCGGTTCGCGCGCGAGACGCCGCTGCGCACGATCGCCGAGGCGCTGAACGGCGCGGACGCATTCGTGGGCGTGTCCACGGCGGGGCTGGTCACGGGCGAGATGGTCAAGACGATGGCCGCGAACCCCATCGTTTTCGCGATGGCCAACCCGAAACCGGAGATTCTCCCGGAAGAGGCCAAGGCCGCCCGGCCCGACGTGATCATGGCGACGGGGCGCTCGGACTATCCCAACCAGGTGAACAACGTGCTGGGCTTTCCGTTCATCTTCCGCGGCGCGCTCGACGTGGGTGCGACCACCATCAACGAGCCGATGAAGCT
>JBDSFL010000700.1:0-3923 GCA_039919545.1 Thermoanaerobaculia bacterium
CGAGTTCCACTACTACGCCGACAAGGAGCGGGGCGTCGCGTGGCAGGTGCCGCTCCTCGTGCTGCCGCGCACCCAGTTCCTGCTGATGTCGGCCACGCTCGGCGACACCAGCGCCATCGCCGAGAAGCTGAAGCTCATCACCGGCCGCGACGTCGTGCACGTTTCTTCAGACGAGCGCCCGGTGCCGCTGGACTACGAGTATCGCGAGATGCCGCTCCACGAGACGATCGAGGAGCTGCTCGCGCAGAAGAAGAGCCCCGTCTACGTCGTGAACTTCACCCAGCGCGAGTGCGCCGAGCTCGCGCAGTCGCTGACGAGCGTGAAGATCGGCACGCGCGAGGAGCGGGACGAGATCCGGAGGGTGGTGAGCGGCAAGCGGCTCTCCACGCCGTACGGCAAGGAGTTCAAGCGCTTCCTGTCGTTCGGCATCGGCGTGCACCACGCGGGCCTCCTCCCCAAGTACCGCCTCCTCGTCGAGCAGCTCGCGCAGAAGGGGCTGCTGCACGTCATCTGCGGCACCGACACGCTGGGTGTGGGCGTGAACATCCCGATCCGCACCGTGCTCTTCACGAAGCTCGCCAAGTACGACGGCACGAAGGTGAAGCTCCTGACGGTGCGCGAGTTCAAGCAGATCGCCGGCCGCGCGGGACGGCGCGGCTTCGACGTGCAGGGAAGCGTGGCGGCGCAGGCGCCCGAGCACATCATCGACAAGAAGCAGGCGGAGAAGAAGGCCGACGCCTCGGGGAAGAAGAACACGCGCACGTTCAAGGGCCCGGCGAAGGGCGAGGTCTCGTGGGACCTCGAGACGTTCAAGAAGCTCATCGCGCGCCCGCCGGAGATCCTCACCTCCCGCTTTCGCCTCACGCACGGCATGGTGCTCGACCTCATCCAGCGCGATGCGGCCTCGGCACGCGCGCACACCCTCGAGCGCAACTTCGCGGCGCTGCGCGAGCTGATCGCGCGCTGCCACGAGGACGACGGCGTGAAGGCGCGGCTCCTGAAGACGGCCGCGGCGCTCGTGCGCTCGCTGTACCGGGCGAAGATCATCGGCCTCGTGCCCGACCCGGCCGGGCCTTACCGCGTCGTCGTCAACGAGGCGCTGCAGCTGGACTTCTCGCTGCACCACGCGCTGTCGCTCTTCGTGTCCGCGGCCATCGAGGGGCTCGACCGCGACTCGCTCACCTACGCCATCGACGTCGTCACGATCGTCGAGGCGATCCTCGAGGACCCCGACGTGATCCTGCGCAAGCAGGTGGATCGCGCGAAGGGAAAGCTGGTGCAGGAGCTGAAGGAAGAGGGCATGCCCTACGAGGAGCGGATGGCGCGCCTCGAGGAGGTGACGCACCCCAAGCCTCTGGCGGATTTTCTGTACGGCCGCTTCAACGAGTTCCGCAACGCGCACCCGTGGTCCGCCGGCTCGGACGTGCGCCCCAAATCGATCGGACGGGAGATGTTCGAGACGTTCGCCGGCTTCTCGGATTACATCAAGAACTATGGCCTCGAGCGCAGCGAGGGCGTGCTCCTGCGCTACCTCTCGCAACTCTACAAGACGCTCGACCAGACGGTGCCCGAGAGCGCGAAATCGGACGAGCTGTGGGACGTGCTCGGCTTCTTCCGCTCGCTGGTGGGCGAGACGGACGCGAGCCTGCTCGAGGAGTGGGAGAGCCTGCGGCATCCCGAGCTCCTGCTCGCCGAGAAGATCGACAGGCAGCCGGAGAAGAAAGAATCCGCGTGGCTGACGGAGCTACTGGCCAACCCACGCGTCTTCTCGGCCCGCGTGCGGGCCGAGATGCAGCTCCTGGTGCGTGCTCTGGCACGGAAGGACTGGGACGAGGCGGCGGAACGGGTCTATTCGGGGGGCGCCGACGAGCTCGAGGTTGCGGCTTCACAGAACGAAGAACCGTGGGGCGCCATGCGCTTCGAGAAGGCGATGGAGCCGTTCTTCGCGCAACATGAAGAGCTCCTGTCGGGAGCGGAGGCGCGCGCGCACAGCCTGACGAACCTGCGGCCCGCAGAGCCGCGCCGCTGGGAGGTCACGCAGACGCTCCTCGATCCGGCGGGGGATCACACGTGGGCGATCTTCGCGACGATCGACCTGCGCGACGCCAACGCCCCCGACGGCCCGATCCTGAGGATCGAGCGCATCGGGGAGTGACGCGGCGCGATCCGGACCGCGATCGGGGCGCGGTCGCGGCGCAATCCGGACCGCGACTACTTTCCCGCGCCCTTCCGCTTCTCGCAGGCCTTCTTGAATCCTCCCGCGCAGGCCGCCTCGAAGAGCTTGCCGGCGTGGACGGACGAAGAGGTATCCCGAACGAACGATAGGCCCTTCGCTGGATGATTCCTCAGAATCCGATAAAACCTTGCTCTTCCCCTGTGCGCCCAAGTACGTAAATATCGGTCCGCTTCGAAGACGGGTCGTTGTCGATCTTCGTGACTACGGCGATCACTCGTCCCTCGCCAGAAACCCATTCGACGATAGTTTCGATGTCGACGAACTGAACCGCATCCGATGTGTTGCCGGTGAACTGCCGGATAAATTTGCTGAACTGTTTCCTCTCGAATGGAAGGAGATCGTAGCGATATTCTGCCAGTGTCACGCCACCTGTTCCTGCTGGTACGAGCCGTACGCGGATCGAAACCGGTTTGCCGTAGACCTCAGCCAGGATGAGATTGGAGCGAAATCGGGCGCTTTCCTCGATGGCTGGATGGGATACCGTAGCACTCGGGTGCGACGGTCCCACCGCAGACGCGTCGCCAACCGCTTCAGGAGACTCTGGGGCGTAAGCGGCCAGGGTTGACGGTGAGACGCCCCTCGAAGGATCGCCCGGAACGAGCGATGCAGATGTGTCGGACGTCGCAAGGATTCTGCGTATGCCTGGACCATCCAGAAGGATCATTCCGGCAGAATTGGTCAAACCGAACAAGTTGCCAACCACGTCGTCCAGAGTGAGGGTGGATCGGCCCGGAATCGAGACCTGCTTGGAATCAGGCTGAGGTCCGGTATCAGGCTTGTACGTGAGCGAGATTTCTGCCGCTCCTCCCGTGGGATTCAACACCGACAGTTTCGTCGTGAACAGCGAGTCGTTGATTCCGATGACGTGAGCCGCTGCCGGGATGACGAATCGGCTCGGCATTGCGCCTTCTAGCGCCGAAGGCTGATTCACGCCAAGCGTCACCAATGAAGCGGGCGGTGATGGTGGCGAGAGGCTCTCCGCCACGAATCGGCCAGTACGAGTCGTGTAGGCTTGAGAGACGTTGTCGAGAACCGTCGCGAACGCTGCGATCCTCCCCTCTCCGCTGGTCGGCTGGATCTCCAGGCTGCCTCCATCGAAGGACACTCCCGCGGGGAACAGATCGAGGGTTCCGCTATTGTTGATCTGAATCTTCGAGTAAGGAAGAATTGTCCGGGCAGTCTGTCCCTTGACGTTCCCATCCCTGTCATACAGCTTGACGTTGACGCTGGCGGATTTTCCGGAGGTCTCTGCAAGAATGACGTTCGTCCGGAAGCGGGGATTCGATCCCCCGCCACTGATCCCCGTGATATGGAGCGATGCACCCCCATTTGCCGAGGCACCGGCACCCTGCGCCGACCGAATCGATGGAATTTCCGCCCCATAGCGAGCGAGGGAGTCCCCCTTCCGCGTGAGGGAATCAACGGTGGTGCGAATTGAGAGTTGTGGAAGTGCCTTCGAACGTACTTCCACGTGGCCCGATCCGGACGTAACCCGAAAGAGGCCTCGGACGAAGTCGCTGAGACGATACGTCGAGTACGGTCCAATGTTGACCTTCGCGACCTGCACCGAGGGATCCGTCAAGCCATCCTTCCCCTCCGGCGTGTAATAGATGTCTACGGGTGCCCCTTCCGTGCCGCGGTTCCGGATCCACCCATCGGAAAGGAAAAGCGTTCCGTTACTCACGGT
>JBDSFL010000649.1:0-5119 GCA_039919545.1 Thermoanaerobaculia bacterium
CAATTCTCAGCTCGCTGTCCGGGTCGTCCGGATCGGCGCGTTTCCTCTTACTCGGGCTCACACCGCCGAAGCCGTTCCAATTCCCGTCCCTCGCCCACCTGGACGAGACAGTAGATGCCGCTGTGCAGCGCGCACGGGACACCGAGGGGCTCCTTCGTAACTCACCTCCTGCGGGCCGGCGTACCCCTCTACATCGCGCGGGACCTCGCGGGCCACGCCAATATCTCGACCACGCTCGGGTACACGAAGGTCTTCGACGAGGACCGCAAGCGCGGGATCCGGAAGCTGAAGTTCCGGTGAGCCGCGCGGTACGGCCCGGCGGTGACGTCGTCAAATTCCGACGTCGAGGGTCAGCCGACTCGCCGCCTGGCCGGGCTCCTCACTGAACACGTGCGAGTACCGCTGGAGCATGGAGAGGCTCGAGTGACCGAGCAGCTCCATGCTCACCCGGTCGGGAATCCCGGCCTGCCGTAGCAGCGTCGCGTACGTGTGGCGCAGGGCGTGGGGATTCACGGCGACGCCCGAGCCCTTCGAGATGAAGCGGAAGAGCTTCGCGATCGGGCCCTCGGAAATTCCGGTGTTCGCTCTCAGCGACGTCAGGAACTCGGCGTGCGTCCGGCCGGCCTCTCGTCGGCGCTGCTGGTAGCTCCGTAGGAGCTCCCGGAGCTGGGGCGGCATGTAGGCCGTCCGGTCTTTCCCGCCATTCGGGCCTTTGCCCGAGCGGATACGGATCGTGCCGCCATCGGGGTCCACGTCGCCGTAGAGGAGCCGCACCGTCTCCCCGCGCCGGAGGCCAGCGAGCAGCATGAGGCCGACGATGGTGACGTTCCGGGTTCGCTCGAGGGCGGAGCGCCACGGGTAGTTCCGCACGAACTCCAGCACCGTCTCCGCGGACTTCCGCGTGAGCACGCGCGGATTCATGCGACCCGCGCGCGGCGTCGGCGCGAAGAGGAGGGGATTCACGGCGGAGTGACGACGCCCGATCCAGCGGAAGAGCGAGAGCACGCCGCGCCAGTAGGAGTTGATCGCCACCCGCGACACCTCCCTCCTTCGCAGGTCTGCCACCCACGCTTCGAGGACCACGACCTGCTCGTCGATGTTGCCCGAGAGGAACCGCTGATCGCTCTCAGACGCGGTGAGGAATCCCCGGAACAGTCGGTACGAGCGGCTGACCCAGCGGAGGGTCGTCGGGCGGAGCCCCTCGGTGTCTCGCGCGCGCTGCACTGCGGCATCCACTGTCTCGTCCAAGTGGGCGAGGGACGGGAATTGGAACGGCTTCGGCGGCGTGAGCCCGTGGAGAAGGTGGCGCGCCGAGCCGGACGACCCGGACAGCGAGCTGAGGATTGCGGCCAGCACGAGCCGCGGGTCGCCGTTGGGATCGGCTGGCGATGGGTACAGATCTGTCGGGGACATGGGAGGGGCTGGAGGAAGAATCGGTCGTGCGAGGCGCCTCACTCGCCGGGAATCTCGATCTCATCTGTCCGCGGCTTCTCGAACAGCGACACCGTCGGCTGCTGCGCCTTTCGGATCTCGCGCAGTGTTCGCGGCGGTGCCTTCGCCTGTGAGACCTGGATGCGTCGCGCCTTGAAGCTCCGGCCGCGGATGTTCCAGTAGCACGCGCCGACGGGCAGGTTCGCGAGCTCGCGAGTCCGCCCAGCCAGCTCCTCGGGCGGTGTGAGCAGCGGGTCGTCCAGCCGGTCGTACGGCCGCACCTGCTCCCGGTGGACGTTCCCCATCGGCTCGAAGAGGTCGGGTGCCAGCTCTCGCGCCTCCTCGTGCGGCAGCCGAAAGAGGAACTGGCGACCGGTGTTGCCCAGGAGGTGTGGCCGGAAGCTCCTGGGGAAGAGAGACAGACTCTGCGCAGCCAGCGTCACGTACACGCGGTACTTGCGCGCGGCAACGAGCAGGTCCTCGAGCCCGCTCCCGGCGTGCGCGAGGGTGTGCGCCTCGTCGAGCAGTACCGAGAACGGCAGGCGGCTCCGCAGCTGCACCGCCTCGCGCCGAAGGGCTGCGAGCTGGAGCACATTCACGAGCAGGCGCCCGATGACCTCCGCGGCGGGACCCATGTAGCCGCGCGCGAGGTTCACGAGGAGCGTCTCGCCGCGCTGCACGACCTTCAGCGGATCGAGCGTCGACGCCTTCGCCCCGAGGAAGCGCCGCACCGCCACCGACGAGAGCACCGGGTCGAGGCGGTTCAAGGCGCCGCTCGCGTACATGCTCTCCCTCGGACCCCACGCCGCGAAGTAGGCCCGCATTTCGGCCGACGCCGTCGAGACGATCTGCTGTCGGATGGAGGGCAGGAGGAAGAACTGCCGCAGGTCCGCGAACGCGACCGGCGTCTGGCTCTCGATGCACGCCCGGAGCGCGTGCCGCATGATCTCCTCCACCTTCACCCCCCAGGCCCAGGACGCGGTCTTCTCCGAGGCGAAGAGCCGCTTCAGCACGCCGACGAGCAGGTCCACCTGTCGCCCCGCGTCAACGCCCTCGATCGGGGTGAGCGGGTTCCACGCGGGCAGCGACTCGGGGTGCGTGAAGTCGAGCAGCGTGAGGTCAGGGACGCCCGACGCGAGCGCCCACGCGGCCGTCCGCTGGAACAGGTCGCCGTGGAGGTCGATGAGCGCCAGCCCCTGGCCGCGGTGGAAGTGGTAGCGCGCAAGCGTCTCCAGCAGCGACGACTTCCCGCTCCCGGTGCTACCGAGGATGAGGGTGTGCGTGCGCAGGTCCGAGGCAGTGAGCCATGTCTCGACCTCCTTGCCGTCGGGCGCCCGGTACGTTCCGAAGGGCATGCCGAGGCCGCGCCGCCGCAGCATCTCGTGGAAGAAGCGGTCACGCGC
The DNA here is from genome assembly GCA_039919545.1 of Thermoanaerobaculia bacterium. Taxonomy (GTDB): domain Bacteria; phylum Acidobacteriota; class Thermoanaerobaculia; order UBA5066; family UBA5066; genus JBDSFL01. The sequence goes on from JBDSFL010000649.1 coordinate 2,835, forward strand.
CAGGTAGAACGCCTGCCATCCGAACCGGGTACGCGCGCTGGCTGTTTGGAACTGGAGTGGAAGGTAGGCCATGGATGGGGTGAGTGACGAGGAAGCCGAGGACGAGGAGCGCGATCACGATCACGAGCGTGGCCATCCAGATCTTTCGCCACGGGAGCGGTAGGAACCCCCACCGCAAGAGCTGAAGGCGGAAGCGGCCCCAGTGCGTGAGCGGCGGCGGGTCGAGCACGATGAGTGATCGCCCCGAACGCGACCGTCGCGCGAGCCCGAACCGCTGGAGTCGGCCGAGGTGGTAGTGGACGGTCAGCACGCCGCCGAGACCTAGTGCCGCTGCCGCGTGCTCCACCATGACGCCCGCTGACGCCTGGGGCGCGCCCTCGCGGCTCAGCAAGTAGAGGTAGACGAGGAAGCTCGTCCGGCCCACGCGCGGCAGCACCTGCACGAACCAGTGCGTCGGCAGCTCCTGCGGGGGGCCGGGGACGACGTTCCCATCGACCGGCCAGTTCTTCGGGTCGGGCGGCTCGGAAACGATCTCGACCACGAGCGGGTCGCGACCCGCGCGCGTCTCGTAGACCACGAGCCGGGCCTGCGAGAGCCGGTCGAGCCAGCCGAGCACCTGCCCGCGCGTCGTCCAGAGAATCCACGCCAGGTCGGAGAGCCGCAGCGCCTCGGCGCTCGACCGCTGCCGGAGCGCCCGTAGGGTGAGCAACAGCAGGCCGGGATCACGACCGACGCGCCGCACGGTCACGAAGAACGCAGAGAGCTGTACGCGTACGGTCGTGATGCCCTCGGGCGGCTCGCCGTGGGGGGCGAGGAACCAGAGGCGCGGTGTCTCGTCAGGTGGCATCGGCATGGGTGGGGAAAGGGGGAGCGGCAGGGGACAGGGCGCGTGATCCGTGGGCCAGCGTGATCCGGCGCGTCGCTGCGAGCAGCGTGCGGCGGAGCCGCTCGTCTGTGAGCTCGCTGATCGGGAGGGCGCTCGTCGCGAGCACGGCCTTTGCTGCCGCCGCCCGGTAGGCGAGGAGGTCGGTGACCGACGGCGAGGCGAACTCGACGCGCTCGACGAGGAGCAGCGGGATTCGCAGCGCCGCCTCCGCGAGCGACGGGGTGAGCGCCGAGGCCGCGCGCAGGCGCAGCGTCCCGACGTCGTAGCGCTCGGCGAGCAGGGCCGCGTACTCGATCGCCGCCGAGAGCGCCCTCGCACTCTCCCCCTCGACGAACCGCCCCTCCCCCGTGAGCGCCGCTATGCGGAAGGACCGCACGTAGCCCGCGACGGCACGGGCGCTATCGGCTCCGAGCTGTGAGGCGAGCCCTGCCTCCAGCTTCTTCGCGGGCGCGCCGTCGGCATCGCCGCCGTTCATCGCCGGGACGGTCACGAGCAGGTACGAGAGGACGAGGTCGTGGATGGCTGTGTCCTCAGCGAAGAGCAGGACGATCCGCGACATGACGTCGGTCTGGAGCTTCCGCCCGCTCCTGATGTGGGAGAGCGTGGTCCGATCGACGTGGAGCCGCGCGGCGAGCACCTCGTCCGACCAGCCGCGCTCCTTGGCGCGACGGAACACTTCGCGGATGAGGGGTGAGCAATTCACAGGTCGGGGAGGGGTGCGCCGCGACAGTGCGCCGCACATCGGCTCGTCCGCGAGAGCGTTGGGTCAGGTCGTGCGCCGCGAGCACGTCGAACTCCCACCAGTGCGCTCGGGGACGCACTGGTGCGGTGCTCGCGGCGCACGCGCGCTTCTACGAGCATGGATGCGGGGCGCTGTCTCGCTCCCCGCCTTGGTCGGTCGTGGGGCGGCGCGCGCGCTGTCGTGTGCGGGACGAACCTGCGTCTCGACATCTGCGTGTGGGTGTTCGGGAGGTGTGTTTTCCCCCGCTACCGCTGCCGTGTCCCCGTTGTGCTCGTGCGGCACGAACGCCGAGGGGGTGGCTGCTCGCGTCGTCAGCTGGAGTTACGGTCTCAGTGTCTCACTCCCACCCCACATGTCCACCCCCGCCCCCGATCTCTCGCTCGACCCCGCGAACGAGACACCCCGCACGTACGACGAGAGAACGAGTGATCGAGAACCGACGTCGTCACCGGCGCCGCTTTCGGATGCCGATTGCCTGATTGCTGGTGCATCGCCTACTGAGGGCACCCTTCAAGACACTATCCAGCAGCAACTCGGAGGCAGGCGAACCGTGCTTCGAAGCACCCCCTCCCCACACCTAACCACGCGGGACGGCGAGGTCCTCCGAGCGCTCGCCCGCATGCGGATCCTCTCCTTCCGGCAGCTCCTGCGCCTCGT
>JBDSFL010000654.1:0-4054 GCA_039919545.1 Thermoanaerobaculia bacterium
AGCTCGTGCGCACGAACGGGATCGCGGTTCCAGACGTGCACGTCGTAGCGCCTCGAGATCAGCACCTCGACCGCCGTGCGCGCGGTGCCACCCGCTCCCAGCACCAGGGCACGGCTCTGCGGAGCGCCCAGAGGAGTGAATGCGGCGATCGCGGCGCGGTCGGTGTTCGCGGCCATGTAAGCCTCACCCGAACGGACGAGCGTGTTGGCCACACTCTCGCCGCGGAACACGGCCACCGTGGCCGCTTCCTCCTTGAACGGGATGGTGACGGACGCCCCCTTGAGAGGAATCCCGAGCGCATCGAAGGCGACGACGAGCGGATCGAACTCGGTGAGCAGGGACTCGAGCGCGAACGGGACGTAGAGCGACGTCTCGTGCGCCGCCTCGAAGTTCGCATTGTGAAGCGCGGGAGAGAGGGAGTGGGAGACGAAGCCGCCGAAGAGCGCGAAGAGGCGCTCGACGTTTCGCGCCCGCCCGATCCCGTAGACCTCGTCGAGGTCGCGGGCCGGGATCTGCCCCGGTGCCGTGCGCTGCCCCGGCACGAGCGCGCCGAACGCCAGCGGCGCCCCGAGGTAGGGAGACAGGACCCGCGTGGCCAGCCCGGCTTCGCCCATCGCGAACGTGGAGAGACGGCCGTCTGCGTGCTCACGCTGGAAGGCGAGCAGCTTCAGGGCATCCGTCGAGCTTCGGGCCGTCCCGACGATTTTCGAGAAGCGCGCCCCGGTGCGCTGCATGGCTTCGAGCAGGGCGTCGAGGTCGGCGGGGATGCCCTCGACGTCGTGCGCGGACACCACCACCTGCGCCGGATCGAAGCCGAAGAGCCGGCTCCCGCCTTCGATGCCCAGCTCGACATCCACGAGATCGAAGCCGGAGTTGAGCGCGCGCTCGAGGCTCCGCTCGGCCTCTCGGCCCCGCCCTTCGAATCGCCCCCCTTCCGCGCGGGAGCGCTGAGTGGCCAGCAATCGCCCACGGAAGGCCTCGCGGATGCCGGACAGATCGGGTTCCTCGGTGAACATGTCGAGCCTGATCTCGAGGGTCTTGATCGACGGCGGGACTGCGGCGCACGCCTCCAGCGCGTCGCGATTGGTCGCGGGCGCCAACGAGGCGACGATCGAACAGGTCTCGGCAGTCAGGCCCAAAACAAAAACCCCCTCGGTCTCAGGGGGTCGACTCGCTTGGCTTCTGTCGCGTGCGCGCCCTCCGGACCTTCAACGTCCGGCGAGGCGTGAGAAACGCTCGCCGGCTCTATGTGTGGTGCGGATGCCAGGGACGCGGAGAAAACTTCATGGACGAGGAGAGTAAAGCCGCCCGGGCGCCTGATGTCAAGACTTTCTCTTCCAGCGCACGCCCTGGGGTGTGTCTTCCAGCGCGATTCCGAGGGCGAGCAGCTCGTCGCGCACCGTATCCGCGGCAGCCCAATCGCGCCGTGCACGCGCCTGCTGGCGAGCATCCACCTTGGCCTGGACGTCGGCGTCCAGAACCTCGCGCTCGACGGCCGGCAGCACGCCGAACACGCCGTCGAATTCACGCAGAAAGAGCCGCGCCTGGGCGGCCTCCTTCGGCAGCACGCGGCGCGCTTCGAGGTCGAGGTTCAGCTCGCGCACCCAGGTGAAGAGCGCGGCGAGCGCGGCAGCCGTGTTCAGGTCGTCCTCGAGCCCTGCGCGGAACTCGGCGCGCGCTCGGGCCAGGCGCTCGTCGAACGCCGGGGTGCTCGGCGACGACAGAGCATCGGCCGCTTCCTGCGCGACGGTTTCGGAGAGGCGGCGATCGAGCGACTCCAGCCGCTCGAGGCTCGACACCGCACCGCTCAGACCCTCGAAGGTGAAATTGAGCTTCTGACGATAAGGGACCGAGAGGAACAGATACCGGAGAGCGCGCGGCGAGATCCCGCGCTCTTCGAGGTCGGGCAGGGTGTAGAAGTTCCCCTTCGACTTCGACATCTTCTCGCCGTCGACGATCAGATGCTCGGCGTGAAGCCAGTACCTCACGAACGGCTTTCCGGTGCCCCCTTCGCTCTGCGCGATCTCGTTCTCGTGATGCGGGAAAACGTTGTCCACCGCGCCCGTATGGATGTCGATCGTCTCGCCGAGGTACTTCATCGACATGGCGCTGCACTCGAGGTGCCATCCGGGGCGCCCCTTGCCGAGCGAGGTGGTCCAGGTCGCCGACTCGGGCTCTCCGTCCTTGAACGCCTTCCACACGGCGAAGTCGCGCAGGTCTTCTTTCTCGTATTCGTCGTCTGCCACACGAGCGCCGCGCTGCACCGCCTTGAGGTCGATGCGGGAGAGCTTGCCGTAACCCTCGAACGAGGCGATCCGGAACCAGATCGAGCCGTCGCTCTCGTAGGCATGCCCCCGTTCGAGCAGCGTGTGGACGAGCGTCACCATCTCGTCGATGTGATCCGTCGCGCGCGGGTAGCGATCCGCCTTGATCACGCCGAGGCGCTCGAGATCCTTGAAGAAGGTCTCGACGTGCTGTTCAGTGAACGTACGGAGCGGCAGCCCCGCGGCAACGGCGCCGCGGATCGTCTTGTCGTCGATGTCGGTCAGATTCATGATCTGTGTCGTTTCGAAGCCGCAGAATCGAAGCACCCGGCAGAGCAGGTCTTCCCACACGAACGTTCTGAGGTTCCCGATGTGCACACGGTTGTAGACGGTCGGTCCACAGGTGTACAGACCGACACGACCAGGCTGCAGCGGCTCGAAGACATCGAGCGATCGGGTCAAGGTGTTGTACAAATGAAGCGGCACGGGGCGGAATTGTCGCCTCCGAGCCGATCAGACGCAATCGAACGGCGACGACCTCTCTCCGTGACGAGAATTTCTTGATTTACCGTTCAAGCCGTGGGATAAGAAAAAGGACGATATGTTCCGCGCCTCGACCTCTCCCCCGCTCATTCTCCTGGTCGACGATGATCCGTATCAAGCCGAGATCGCCTCCTATATCGCCTACGAGCTGGGATGCGAATTCGAGAGCGCCCTCTCGGGCCGGGAAGCCCTCAAGCGGATGGCTGAGCGCATTCCAGACGTCATCCTGCTCGACGTGCGGATGCCGGACATCTCCGGCTACGAGCTCTGCCGCCGCATCAAGACGACCCCCGAAACCGCCGGGACGCAGGTGCTGTTCGTCACGGCCCGCACGGAAGAAGAAGACCTCCTCCAGGGTTTCGAGGCGCTCGCGAACGATTACCTGACCAAGCCCTTCTCCGCCCGCGAGCTCAAGGCGCGCGTGAAGAACGCTCTCCGCACGAAGGCCCTCGTGGATGCGCTGACCACGCGCACGCAGATCCTCGAGCTCCAGCAGGAGATCACCGAGAAGCTGGAAGATCCGCTCGACGCGGAAGATGAATCGCGGATGAAGGCCCTGGTTCCGATCCTCGACCGCATCGCGTCCATCTTCTCGTCCGATGGGGCGACGGCTCATGTTCGACGCGCGGGCCGCCCCGAGACGAGAGCCGTTCTCTCGAAGTCCTGGTCCGGCGGGACGCCGCCGAGCTACCTCGCTGCGCTGGCTCTGGCCGAGGATCCCCGCGTCGAGCGCGCCCCCCGTATGCCGGGCGAGGCTCGAGACGCCGCCAACGACTGGACGGTCTTCGCCGCACCCCTCTGGGTCGGCGAGGAGCTGATCGGCACGTTGCGGGTGCATCGCCGCGGCCCGCTCCCCTCCCCGGGCGAGTCGACGGAGCTCGAGCATCTGGTGTCGCTTTCCGACTACATGGCGCGAACGTTGAACCGCGCCGCGATGATGGAAGAGCGCCGCACGAACGTCTCCTGACGGCGGCGATCCGGGCTCGCGCCCTTACCAGCTGCCTTGTTTTTGGCGCTTGACCACTTTCCTCAAGAGGAACGACCGCTTCAGCGATGAGAGGCGGTCGATGAAGAGGCGGGAGTCCAGGTGGTCCACTTCGTGGCAGAAGGCACGCGCGAGGAGGTCGATTCCGTCGAGCGTCTGCTTCTTTCCTGAACCATCGAACGCCTCCAGCGTCACCCTTTCGGGGCGCTCCACGATCTCGACGAGATCGGGAAACGAGAGGCAGCCTTCCTCGTCGCGAATC
>JBDSFL010000679.1:0-8887 GCA_039919545.1 Thermoanaerobaculia bacterium
CCGCCTTCGGGAAAATGGCGGGGAGAAGGGCCGCGAAGGGTTCAGGCGATTCGGTCCGTTAGCTCCAGCTGAACCAGCCGCATGAAGTCCTGGGCGTTCGTCACCACGCCGAACGCCTGATGCGTGCCGCGATCTTTCAGCTTGTTCACGACGAACTCCGTCTGGTCCACGCAGATCGTGGTGATCTCTTCGATCTCGCCGCTCGGCAGCGTGCAGAACGTCGGCAGCATGTTTCCCACCGCGATGGCGTGCAGCGCCGTCGCGACCATCACCACCATCGTCGCCTTCACCGTCATCTCGCGCATGGCCTCCTGGGATTCCACGCTCGAGGCGATCGTCTCGGGGAGGGGGCCGTCGTCGCGGATCGAGCCTGCCAGCACGTAGGGGATCTCCTTCACCGTCAGGGCGTGCATGATTCCGCTCGTCAGCCGTCCGGTGTCGACGAGAGTCCGGATGGATCCCGCCTTCTTCACCTCGTTGATGGCCTTCATGTGGCTCGCGTGGCCGTGGGCCTCGCCCGAGCCGTCCGCCTTCATTCCGAGCGTGGTGCCGAACAGCGCGGCCTCCACGTCGTGGACGCCCACCGCGTTCCCGGAGATCACCCCGTGGCAGAAGCCGTGGTGGATCAGCCACTCCATGGCCATGCGGCCGCGAGCGTGCACGAGCGCCGGCCCGATCACCCAGAGGATGTTGCCGTTGGCGCCGCGATGCTCGAGGAACTCGCGAAAGATCGCCTCGTAGTTGACCGGCTTCTCGCGGCTCACCTCGCTCGACATGAACGAGAACGACTCCGGCTCGCGCGTGTCGTCCACCGCCTCCTGGAAGCCGCGGTCCCAGACGAGCACTCCCTCGCTGCCGTCCTCGGCGGTGGCGACCGCGACGGGATCTCCCTCGCGGATGAGACGGAACTCCTGGACGATGAGCCGGTCGGAGGCGGCGTGCCACACGAGGTGGCTGTCCATGCGCGGGCGTTCGGGCATGCGCCACCGGCCGTTCACCTTCACGTAGGTCGGGTGGTTCGTCGTGGACATGAAGCCGTCGGGGAGCGTGGCGTTCTTGGGCGCGGGCTCGAAGCGGCAGTCGGGCGCCGCGGCGAGGCCGGGCAGGTCGAAGTTCGGTTCGCGAAACATCAGGTCTCTCTTTCGGGGAGCGGATCGGACGGAGTGAGGAATCGAAACGGCTGCTGACGTCTCACGGATCAGAGCGTCGGGACGTGCTCCTTACTGCGGCGCCCGGTTGCTGTTCTCTCTCGGCAGCGCCGCTCCGCGCAGGGTCTCGGCGAAGTACCCCGGCGGGATCGTCCCCTGCATCAGGAACGCCTCGTGGAAGCGCCGTTCGTCGAAGTTCGACCCTTCGAGCCTCTGCATCTCGCTCCGGAGCGCGATGATCGCGGCCTTTCCGAGGTGGTACGTGATGGCCTGCGTGGGCCACTTCGAGTACCGGTACATGTCCTTCCGGGACGATTCGACGGAGCGGCGCTCGTTCGGATCCGGGTTTCCCTTGGCCTCCGACGAGATGGGCCCCTTCACGAAAAAGACGTTCCGCGCGAAGTACGCGACGGCCTCGTCGAACGTCATGTAGCCGCAATGGATTCCCGTGTCCACCACCACCCTCGCATCCCGATAGAGCTGATTCTGGAGCATGAAGAGTCGTTCCTCGGGCGTGTAGAAGCCGTTCGGGAACCCGGCGCGCGGCTCACCCATCAGCTGCTCGCAATAGAGGGCCCAGCCCTCGCCGGACATGGAGTCCTCCCACATCGACGCCGAGTCCTCGACGCCTCCCGGCAAGAGCCAGCGAACGGGGGAGATCGACTTGGCGCGGCTCCGCATGAACTGGTAGTACCAGTCGTGTCCGGGAAAGCCCTCGTGAGCCGCCAGGTCGGCGATCGTCGCGCGAGCCGCCTCGCGCAGCGCGACCGGATCGTCGCCCGTCGGGGTCACGTAGAACTGGCCGACGCCAGTTTTCTTGAACGGCGGCGCGGGGTAGTACGCCGCGGTGGTCGTGTCGCGAAGCGGCGGCGGCGTGAAGACGACGTCGAGCTTGTAGTCGGCCGGGAGCTCGAACATCCCCGTCTTGCGCCCGTAGGCCACCAGCCGCTGGCAGGCGTCCTTGTACCAGGAGAGCATCTCGTCGTCACTCTTCGGCACGTCGTCCGACAGCTTGGCGAACACCGACGGGAGGGACGAATCGGGATACGAATGAGAAGCGGCGATCGCACGCGCGAGCACGGTCATCGCCGTGAGCGTTTCGGCGACCCTCGATTTGCCGTACGTGTGGAGCTCGCGCGGCCTGCGGGTCTCGCGCAGATTGTTCTCGAGCGCCCAGACGTACTCGACCTCGCCCAGCGCGAAGCGATCGCGGTCGAAGCCGGGCTTCAGCGTCTTGCCGTCTTTCTCGAGGAAGAGCTCCATGAGCCCCTGTCGGAATTCCGTGTAGGCGCGGGCGGCGGTGCGCGACGCCTCCTCGAGACGGGTGAGCGTGGCGGCGTCGGCGGGGAGCATCCAGGCGCCGGCCTTCTTCGGAAGGCTCTTGTCGAAGTACTCGATCGTGGACGCGGCGCCGTCGATCGTGACACGGATCATCCGGCGATCCGGGATCGCGGCGGCCGCCGACCCTCGCCGGATGTTGGCGAGCGCGACCCTGAGATACGCGGGGGTGGCTGCGATACGGTCCGCCGTCTGCTCCCATTCCTTGCGCGTGCCGGTCGTCTCCGCGCCGGTCGGCGTCATCCCCTGGAGCAGCCACTCCACGCCCCGAAAGGGCTCCTCGACGAAGGCGTCGAGGGCACGCTCGTGCGTGTTTCGATCCAGGTTGTGCAGCAGGAAGGCGAGCTGTGCCTGCATCACCTCGGCATCGATCCGCTCGGCGGGAGTGAGCTTGCTCCGATCGACCCTGCCGAGCGCCGACCGGAAATCGAGCCACTCCTGCCGTTCGATCCGGAGCGCCGCCGGCGAGAGATCGCGCAGCTTACCGTTGAGACTTCCGAGGGCAGGGTCCAGGCCTTCGGCGCCAAGGTATGTCGCCACGACGGGGAAGCGCACCAGAAAGGTGTGCACGTACCGATCCCGCAGAGCGGGGAAGCCGCCGGGGGCGCTCGGGACGGCCTTCTTCGGCGACGCCTTGGTCGGGACCGGCCTGACGGCCGCGAACGAGAGAGAGGCGGAAAGGAAGAGGGCGAGCGGAACCGCTCGGAGGAGCAGCCGCGAAGCGGATGTTTGATTCACGACGCGGATGCTACCAAGGGTGCCCAGCCCCGCGGCCGGTCAGGGCCCTTACTGAGGTGTGAGCGTGCGGGGATCGTTCGTGACGTTGTCGATGGCCGAAGCGTATGCCGCGAACGAGCCGCCAGGCGTGATACCGATGAGAACGGCGCGCGCGCCGATGACATCCGAGTTCACACCCAGGTTGCGAACGACGCTCGTCACCTGGGTCATTCCGAGCGGGAACAGCGTGTAGCGCTTCGTTCCCAGCGCGGTCCCCCCGGCATTCACCAGCGTGACATCGAGTTCGAGAGTCGCCTCGGTGGCATTCGCGAGGATCAGGTTCGTGCGAAAGGCGCCGTCTTCGCGAATGCCGACGATCGAACGAGGGGTGCCGGTGACGACCAGCTGCGAGGCGCCTGCGGCCGGGACGCTCTGCCCGAAAGTGCCGCCCGCACCGGGAGTCGAGGTCTGCCCGATCACGTTGAGGGTCGTCACCGACGACTTCACCAGGATCGCACCGAACCCCGAGCCGACGCCGAAGACCGAGCCGAGGACGTCGGTGAACGTGGTGGAGCGGCCCGCCGCGAGCGTGAACGTGCTCTCCGCTCCCGAGCGGCCGTCGGCGTTGTTCCCCACGAACTTGAGAGTGACGGAACCCTCCGACGTCCCCGTGTTGCCGATGGTGACGTCGGTCGTGTAGAACGCGCCCCCCTGCCCTTGCGCGCGCGCGGTGGAGGGGAGAATGTACGTGGCGGCCGTCGGAGCGCCCGAGCCCACGGTCACGGAGCCTTCAAAGGTGCCGAGCGGAACCGAGCTGCCGCTCGGATTCGCCGCGCTGCCATTCGTCGCCGTCAGCGTGCGAGCCCCGGACGAGGCACCCGCGGCGATCGCAATCGTGAGGTTGGCGATGCCGCCATCGCCGAGAGCGGTCTGGTTCAAGCCGTAGATCAGGAGCCGTGTGCCGCCCGAAATGGCCGTTGCGGACACCTGCTTTCCGGCAGCGGTCGCGGCGGGCCCCGCCGTCGCGGTGGTGATGCTGAGCGGTGCGCTGGCGAGGATGTCGACCTGCAGGATCGAGACGTTCGCCCCTTCCGCCGCGAAGTTGACGGAGACGCTGACGCTGCTTCCGGCCGAGCCCGTGCCGTTGCCCACCGTCACACGCGCGGCGTTCAGACCGGGCGCGTGCCAGGCGAGCAGGCACAGCAGGGCCGCCGAGGCGCGGCGCCCGACGAACCGGAGGAGAGGAGCGAGATCAGGGCGTGAATGAAGTCGCGTCATTAGCTTGCCTGCCATTCAGGTAGTCGTTGATGGGCCGGATGGTCACCGCACGGTTGGAGTCGATGATCAGGTCGAACACGCGCCAGACATCGCCGGTGCCCACGGCGCCCGGGGGCGGCGTGTAGTTGAAGATGCCTCTCCCCTCGACGAGGAGGTTCACCGAGGCGCCGGACGTGGAGATGGTACCGCTGCCGAAATAGTGGTGGACCGAGTATCGGTACGTGCCTGGATTCAGCAGCGAGATCGAGAAGATCTCGGGCCCGAAGCCGTTCTGGTTGTCCGTGTCGAGGACCGCATTCTCGACCTTGATCCCCTTGCGGCTGAAGTACACGTGCTCGTAGCCGCCCCCTGCCGCTTTCGGCACGCCGAGATGCGCGTCGAGGTCGAAGGGGTTCTGGCCCCACGTCAGCGTGATCTTCACCGGCAGCGTGCCGAGCACGATGTCGCCGACGCTGCGGGTGCCGCCATCCACGCAGGTGTCCGTCGTCACGGGAGCGCTCTTCACGCCGATCTTCTCCGCGGTGACGACGACGGTGGAGTTCGCGTCGACCGGCACCGAGAAGATGCCGGTTCCGGGCGTGCAGTCTTCGCCGCTGGTGAAGCGCCCGCGGGGCCCGAGATTGAGCAGGCTCACGCGCGCGCACGTGACCGGGGCCCCCGTGAGGTCGACGACGCGGCCGGTGATCGTGCAGCGCGCCGCGCCCACGTCGCAGTTCCAGATGCTGAAGTGCGGGATGGTGCCCTGATACACGTTCCCCGCGAGCGTGAAGGTTCCTTCCTCTTTCCACTTGCCGTCCGTCGGATCGAAGTACCACTCGGGCAAGGTCGAGGGCGCGGCCGAGAGGATCGATGCCGGAACGGGAATCTGCAGCGTCGCCGTTTTTCCGGCTGCCAGCTGGAGGGGTCCGGTCGTTCCAGTCACCGTCACGTCCATGAAGCCGAACGTGACGATGAAGATGGTCTGCCCTGTCTTCGTCACCCCTTCGAACTTCCCGGGGAACGCGTTGAGCTCGGCGGGATTCGTGGGGTCGAACGGAGTGAGCGCGACGTTGGCCGTCCCGGTGTACGGAGTGCCGTTCCCGCTCACGAGGCTGTTCGGCCCGATCGTGATCGAGCCCCCGCCAGGTACGGTCACCGCGCCGCCGTTCGCCGCCGAGATCGTTCCCGTGATCTTCGTGGCGCCCAGATTCACGTCGAGGAAGCTGCCTTGCCCGGTGACGACCTGGATGACTTTCGTCAAGGGAACGTAGCCCGGCTTCTCGAAGTTGACGAGGGTGCGGGTGTTCGCCGGCACGTTGTCGAGCGTGAAGAAGCCTTGACCGTTCGTCTGGCCGGTCCGTCCGCCGGCGGTCACCGTCACCGCGGCCACGGGCTGGCCCGCCGAGTTCGAAACCGTCCCGAGGACGATGCCGTTCTGCGAGGTCTGCTGCGACACGGTCACCGTGGCGGTGGCCGTGCGGCTCGTGTCGGCCTGGCTGGCGGCGATGACCTGATACGTGCCTGCCGTTGCCGGAGCCGTGTAGAGGCCCTGCGCCGTCACGGCGCCTCCGGCGGCGCCCTGCTGCACGCTCCAGCTCACTCCGAGGTTGGACGTGCCGGTCACGGTGGCCGTGAAGGGCTGCGTCCCCGCTGGGGCGAGACTGGCCGTCGAAGGTGAGATCGATACCGCGATGCCGGCGCTCACGCCGAGAAAGGCGTTGATGACGCGCTGCAGCTCATCGACGGACACGATGCCGTTGCCGTTCGCATCCACCGAGCAGCCCACCGCGGCCGTGCCGAGCAGCATGTTGATGGCCGTCTGCACCTCACCGACCGAAACGTTGCCGCTCCCGTCGCAGTCCCCGGGAATGCCGGAGGCGGCGGCGGTCACGACGAGGGAGCCCGATTTCGCGCAGGACGCGCCGCCCTGCGACGCCGTCAGCGTCCAGCCGTAGGTGCCGGCGGTCGCGTAGCTGTGCGACGGGTTCTGGGCCGTCGAGGTCTGTCCGTCGCCGAAGCTCCAGGCGAAGGTCGGGCTGCCCGCCGGACACGAAGTGGGTGTCGCGGTCGCCTGGAAGGAGAGCGAGGCTCCGATGGTGCCGGGCCCCGAGACCGTTGCGGTACACGCAACCGAGCAGGTGACCGCGCTCACGCTCACCTTGGCCTGGGCCTGCGCGAGCGCCCCCGCGTTCGCGTCGGTCACGATCACGCGGGGAGAGAACTCTCCCGTCGCCGTGTACGTGAAGCTGGTGTTCTTGCTCGTGGACGAGGAATTCGCCGCGTCTCCGAACTGCCAGAGGTACGTCTCGGATCCGGAGGCGCCCGCGACGGTGGGCGTGAACGTGACGGTCAGGGGAGCCGGACCGGAGGCCGGGGAAGTGCCCGCCGTGACGCGCAGGAACGACGGGGTGTCGCTGCCGATCGTGAGGTCGTCGATGGCGGCGCCGAATCCGGGCTGGCCCGCGCCGTCGCTCGAGAACTGGATCAGGAGCTTCGGGCAGGCCTGCGCGGTCACGTCGCCCAGGCGGAACCACTGCTTCAGGTTGAAGATGAGGTGGAAGAAGCTGGTGGAATTGCCCGTGAAGTTGTAGCCGTAAAAGTCGCCGGTGCCTTCCTGGTAGAAGACGCTCACCCTGTCGTCGCCGCTCTCGAGCGCGGCCTGATAGTAGTAATCGAGCCAGGCCTGGGACGCTCCGGTGATCCCCTCGCACGTCGAGTGCAGCAGCTGCGTGACCGTGCTGGACGGATAGACGTCGTTGCAGGAGAGGGTGGAGCCTGTGGATCCGCCGCGCACCGCGTCGGCCGCTCGGCTGCCCGTTCGCGCCCGGCATGTGGTGGAGGCCCAGTTGTAGGCGCCCGACCGGTTGTTGAAGAGCGTCCAGTTCCCGAGTCCGCTCTCGAACGAATCGGAGATCGCGATGATCTGTGGGGTCGGCGTGGAAAGAGGAACAGCGCGAGCGGAATCGGGCTGGGCGCCGACGAGCCGCGTGCTGGCAGGCGTCTTCAGGATCCAGTCACCGAATGAGCTCGAGGCGTAGCCCGGAAAGAGCCGATCCACGTCGCGGCTGAAATCCCGCAAGCTCGACACGCTGCTGGCCTGCGAGCGCGCGGCGAACGGGTGATCGTGCGGGCCGGCGCTGGGCTCGAACCAGAGCGCCTGGCGCAGCTTGGGGAAGTAGATGGCCGCGTCGGAGGAGGCGAAGAGCCGCTCGGCGTTCCCCTCGTCCAGGTCGACCACATGCCGCACGAGACCTGGGGCATCGGAAAGGGGGGCCTGGCGAGATGCCGGACCCTGTGCATGCGCAGCCGTGGCGAGAATGGCCCACAAGGCCGCGGTGAGCATCCGGAACGGGTGCCGCATCGCCAACCTCCTCATTCCTGAACTGGTACGTGGACCGGAATTCTAGTCCAAATCGTGTGTCCTCGGGCCGTAAAGCGAAAGGGCCGGTCCCGGGCTCGGCCCGAGCTCGGCCATTTCGCAGCCTGAAAGCTGAGTGCGTGGGCTACTTGCCGACCACGCCCAGGATGCCGCGCGTGAGGTAGTCGTGCAGCGTACCCGCGAAGAGCAGGAAGATCCAGAACAGGCTCGCGACCACGACCAGGGCGTTCAGGCGGGACGAATACTTGATGTGCATGAAGAACAGGATCACGAGCGCGGCCTTCACCACCGCGATCGTCAGCGCCACGACGTTGTTCATCGGCCCCAGATCCACGAAGGCGACGGCGGTGGTGACTCCGGTGAGGACCAGGAGCGCGACGAAGACGCCGATGTAGACCGGCAGCGCGACGATATGCGTGGGAGGGTGCCCGCCGTGCGGCACGTGCTCAGACGCCATGGCGCCCCACCAGGTAGAGCAGCGGGAAGAGGAAGATCCAGACGATGTCGACGAAGTGCCAGTAGAGGCCGAAGCCCTCGACGAAGTCGTGGTTCTCGGTGGTGAACTTGCCCCGCAGCGCGAGCACGATCAGCCAAGCCAGCAGGCCGATACCGATGATCATGTGGAGCCCGTGCAGGCCCGTCATCATGAAATAGAGGTTGAAGAACATCTGCGCGTGCACCGGGTCGGTCCCCTCGAACTTGAACGTGGGCCCCGGCACGAAATGCTCGACGAACTTGTGGTGGTACTCGACCGCCTTGATGCCGAGGAACGCGGACCCGAGCACGATGGTGCCGAACAGGAACCCGGCGACGGACTTCCGCCGTCCCTTCTGCGCCTCGCGCACCGCCAGTGCCATCGTGAGGCTGCTGCAGATCAGGATCGCCGTGTTGATGGTGCCGAGCTTCACGTCGAGCGTTCGGCTCGCGGCGCGGAAGGCCTCGGGATACAGCATCCGGTAGACCGTGTAGGCCATGAAGAGGGTACCGAAGAACAGGAACTCGGTCGCCAGGAACAGCCACATCCCGAAGGAGGCGGACTGGCGCTGCT
>JBDSFL010000018.1:0-12813 GCA_039919545.1 Thermoanaerobaculia bacterium
GTAGCCCCGGTCACGCTGATGCCCGTGCTGCCGGCGGTATCGGTGATGTTGCCGCTGACAGTGACCGTGCCGCCGGTGCGGCCCGAGATCTGCACCGACCTCGCGCCGTTGTTCGTGATGCTCGGGGCGAACGTGATCGCGTTCGCCCCGCCGCTGATCAGCAGGTCGCTCGCCGTCAAGGCGCTCACCGCTCCGCCATTGATGGCGATCGCACCCGTGCTGGTGGTGACGCTGAGCGCGGTCGTGCCCCCCGCCTGGTTGAGGCTGCTCATGGTGACGGCGGCCGGGCTCGAGCTGATCGTCACGCCGACGCCGCCGTTCGGAGTGCTGAGAGTGGTGGCGCCGAACAGATAGCTCCCGAGTTCGTTGGCGCCGAACAAAAGGCCATCGCTGGTGCTGCCGTTGAATGTGACCCCCGAGAAGGTGTAGGTCCCGTTCGTCGGATTGGCGAAGCTGACCAGGCGATGCGTGGCGCCGGGGGTGGTGATCGTGCCGCCCGAGATCGTGACCGCGCTGCCTGCGGGCAGGTCGCCCAGCGCGACACCGTGGCGCATGTTCGTCGTGTTGAGCGTGGCGCTCGTCACGCTGACGGCGAACGGGTTGGCGACGTTGTTGATGCCGTCGATCGAGATCGCGTCGTTCGTGGTCGCCGCGCCGGAGTTGCTGACGTTGACGGTGCCGAGTGTCAGGCTGCCTCCCGCGACGTTGCTCGTCACCACACCCGGCTGGCCGTTCGTGACCGTGACGGTGCCGCTGTAGGTTGTCGCGACGGTGCCACCGGAAACGCTGAAGGCAGGACCGGGCGCCGCCGCCGTCAGTGTGAGGGCGCCACCGGCGCCGGACATGGTCAGCGTCCCGGTGCAGCTCGTGAGCGTGATCCCCTGCGTCGTGCTGGCGTTCGAGGTGACGTTGCCGAACAGGCCGTTGTTGAAGTTCGTGCTGGTGGCGTTGATTGCCGGTCCGCCCGTCGCGTTGATGACGCCGCCGGCCGTGGTCTTGAGCGGCGTGGACGTGCCCGCGCTGCCCGCCAGCAAACCCGTTCCGTTCGAGGTCGTGACGCTGAGCACGCCGAGGTTGACCGTCGAGGTTGCGCCGTTGGTAGCCGTGGTCCCGATCGTCACCCCGGAACCCGCGCCCGACTTGCTGATGGTGAGCGTTGAATTGAACCCGACGTTCGAGGCAACGAGGTTGGTGTTCCCTTGAACGTTGATGCCCGCGCCGGTGGTGACGTTCACCGTCACGCCGGCGCTGAAGGTCACGCCGGTCGCATTGCCGTTGATGTCGATGCCGTTGCCGCCCGCCGTGATGACGGTTGTTCCAGCCACCGTCGTGGCCCCGCCGCCGGCGCCGTGCAGGAAGCCAGCCGAGCTCGGGGGCGTCGTGCCGCCGATCGTGAGCGTGCCGAACGTGCGCGAGCCCGCCGAGTTGTTCTGCAGCGACACCGCATCCGTGCCACCGTCGAGCGTCGTGTTCCCGAACGCGATGGCGCCGGTCGAGGTGCCGACCAGGATGCGCTGGGTGCCGCCCGCTCCGTTGACCTGCGTCGTGCCCGCCCCGCTCGCGAACGTGATGTTCGCGCTCGAGCCCGCGACGTTGATGCCTTGAGTCGCTCCCGCCGCCAGCGTAACGCTCGTCGTGCCGATCGTGAGCGTCCCCGAAAGGTTGTTCAGGTTGATGCCGTTGGCGGTGTTCGTCGACGCGGTGATCGACACGAACGTGACGCCTGCGGCCAGGTTCGTCGCGGTGAGATCGAGCGCCGCGCCGCCGGTTGCGTTGATCGTGCTCGCCACGCCGCCGATCGTGAGCACGCCCGGGGCGTTGGTGACCAGGCCGCGCCCGGTCGTCGTCGTCAGCGAGAAGCCTGGGGTGAGCGCGATCGTCGTGGTGGCCGAGTTCGTCGCGAGCGTGATGCCGGTCCCACCGCCGGTCAGCGTCAAGCTGCCGCCTGTGAAGGTGACGCTTCCGCTGCCGGTGCGGTTCTGCACGGCGAGGAGGGAGCCCGCCGTCTTGTTGACGATGGTGTTCGTGAACGCCGCGCTGCCCGCGGAGGCGCCGTTGATGGACATGGCGATCCCGCTTCCGCTGCCGCCGATCGTGCTGTTGGCCACGTTCAGCGTGCCGGTGTGGGCCCCCAGGCTGATCCCGCCGCCCGAGCCCGAGCTGGTCAGCGTGACGCCATCGATCGATCCGAGCGTGCCGATGTTCACGGCCCCAGCCACGATCGCGGCATTGTTCGCGGCGTCGATCGTCAGGCCGCGGACCACGTCGTCCTGCGCCAGGGTCACCGCGTCTTGGCTGGCGACGGTCTGGATCGTCGTGAACGGTGCGCCCGGAGTCATTGCCGGCACCGCGACCGTGGTGTCGGGGACCGTGTAGGCGGTCGCGACGTTGAACGTGACGGTGTCGTCCTGACCGAGCAGCCGCTGCGTGTTGCGCAGCACGACCGAGGCAGCGGCCGGCCCCGTGTAGGGCGCCGCCGACTGATAGATGAAGATGCGATCGCCTGCCTTCGGGTCGAGCGCCGCGCCGGTGAGGTTGGCGGCCTGGAATGCCGCGAGCGTGGCGTACGGGGTCGTCCGCCGCCCGCAGGTGGCTGCGCACGCGCCCGCGGTGTTGTCGACGAACCAGACCATTCCCCCGACGGTCAAAGAGACCGTGGCCGGGCCGGACGTCTGGCCGCCGTTCGTGACGGTGTACTGGAAGCTGTCCGTGCCCTCGTAGCCGCGCGGCGGGTCGTAGGTGAAGGTGCCTGTCGCCGAGTTCAGGGTCACGTTGCCGCCGTTCGCGCTCGTCGCGCTCACCAATGTCGCGGTGCTGCCTGGCGTGTCATTGGTCAGCACGCTGAACGTCGTGCCGGTGGCCGTGTCGATCGACATGTTGCCGATGACCACCGGTGTGTACGTCTCACTGGCAATGCTGGGCGAGATCGTGACGACATAATTGCCGCTGATACCAAAGCAGCCGCCCGCGTCCGTGACCCGCACCTTGATCGTGAACGTGCCTCCCGAAGGGCTGGCGCTCGAGAGGATGCCCGTTGAAGGAGCCAGGCTCCAGCCTGCTGGCAGCGTGTTGGGCGAGGTCGGGTCGATCGTGAAGGTCGGCGTCCCAGCTCCGCTCTGGGTGAACTGCTGGCTGAAGGCTGTACCGATGAAGCCCTGTCCCGTCGCCGGCGGGGTGACGATGATCGTCGGACAATTGGCGATGGTGCCGCTATAAACGCGCGTGCCCGTGCAGTTGTTCGCATCGGTCGCCGTGATCGTGAAGCTGAATGGCCCCGCCGTCGTGGGCGTCCCCGAGATCGTCGCGCCTCCGGCGCCGCTCTGGCTCAATCCCGCAGGCAGCGCTCCCGCCGTGACCGCGAACGTGTACGGTGCAGCGCCGCCCGATCCCACGAGTGTTTGCGTCGCATAGGGCACACCGACCTGGCCATTCGGGGCGGTTGCCGGATTCACGGTGATCGAGGGACACGTCACGCTCACGCGATAGCTGCGCCCCCCGGTGCAACCGCTCGCATCGCTCGCCGTGCCGGTGAAGATGAAAGCACCAGCCGCCGTCGGCGTGCCGGTGATGTTGCCGGCTGCGTCGATCGACAGGCCCGTGGGCAGCACCCCGGCCGTGATCGAGAAAGTGGGAGAGGCCGCACCCGTTTGTGTCAGCGACTGCGAGTACGCCGTGTTCGCGACGCCGTCCGGCAGCGAGGTGGGCCCGACGAGGATCGTCGGGCAGGCGGCATCCGCCTGAGTGAGCGGGAAAGCGAGCGCCGCGAGCAGGGCGGCCGCGATCAGCGCAGGGTGCAGACGGTTCATAGCTTACTCCACTTCCCAGGTCAGCAGCTCGACAGACGTCGTGCCATTCACGGCGAAATAGGACGAGTCGAAAAAGACGTCGAGCGTGTTCGAGTTCGAGCCCACTCGCCGCACCACCAGCCGCAGCTGCGCGGAGAGCGGCGAGGCCAGAGGCTGGATGTCGAACCCGGGCAGCGCGATGTCGCTCGACGACCACACCGTGTTGCTGAGGTCGGCCGGCAGCACGGTCTTGCCTTGGCTGCCACCGGTGATCAGGGTGCCCGCGCAGCCGGCGGCGGAAAAGAAAGCGACGTCGATCGTGACGTTCGCACCGCCGCTGACGACCTGTGATGTCGGCAGCTTGAAGCGCGTGCCGAAAACCGCGCTCGTCACCGGTTGCACGCTCGCGAGATCGATGCACTGGCTGAGGCCGTATGCCGCGTTGGCGCCCGTCGGGGCGGCCGCGAACTGGATGTGCGCAGAGCCCGAGGTCGCAAGAGCATCGACATCCTGCGCATCCCAGACCCCAGTCCCCGCGCCGACGGGGTCGGGTGCCGCCGAGGCGTAGGCGGTCCAGCTCGAGAGGTCGGTCGCGAAGCCGCGATTCTGGGCGAGGTTCTGGGCGACCGCGGGTCCTGACAGGACGAGGACGGCCAGGGACGAGAACAGGATCGGACGGACCCTCATTGGATTCCTCCTGCAAGCTCGCGGTGTACGGGCTGCAAATCGCGTGGTTCTACGCGGACATCAAGTGATTCAGAGCAGCCTGAGTCTATCCGTGTTCGGGGCAAGCCGAGCGCGCGAAAGCGAAGGCTCGACGTGAAGCTCCGCTCCGCGCGTACCATCCTGACCCTATCCAAACCCCTTCCGACTCTTCCGTAGGCTCGACGCGGCGTGCGAAGCTTGCGCGCCTGTCTGAGAACGCTCCTTTGGAGGCCTCGTGAAAACTTTCCGCACCCTTCCCGCCGTCGTTGTCGCGCTCGTGGTCGCCGCCTCCCTGCCCCCGTGCGCCGCCAGCGCTGACGAGGGGCAGTGGTCCCCCGAGCAGCTCGCCGAGTTCGACCCCACGGCGTGGGAGGCGCTGCGCGCCCGCGGGCTGGCGTTCTCGCCGGCGCAGCTGTGGGACGGAAAAGGGGGCGGCCTGCTGATCGCGTCCGTGGAGATCGGCGGCTGCAGCGGCGCCTTCGTCTCGGCGGACGGGCTCATCGCCACGAACCATCACTGCGCGTTCGACGCCCTCCAGCTCGCGTCCACGGCGGACAGGAACTTCCTCGAGAACGGATTCGTCGCCAAGGATCGCGCCGGAGAAGTGGAGGCCCGTGGCCGTGCCGCACGCGTTCTCGTGCCCAAACGCATCGTGGACGTGACGGATCGTGTGCGCGGTGCGAAGAGCGCCTATGCGCGCGCGAAGGACGACCTCGAACGCTACGAGGCGGTCGAGCTGGCCAGCAAGGAGATCGTCGCGGAATGCGAGAAGAGCGGCGTTTCACGCTGCCGGGTCGCGTCCTTCTACGACGGCCTCTTCTTCCGCCTCCAGGAGCAGACCGAGCTGAAGGACGTGCGCCTGGTCTACGCGCCGCCTCGCGCTGTGGGGGAGTACGGCGGCGAGATCGACAACTTCCGCTGGCCCCGCCACACCGGTGATTTCTCGTTTTTTCGCGCGTACGTGGCGCCCGACGGAAAGGCCGCTCTCCACGCCGCGGGCAACGTGCCGTACCGTCCCGCCGCATTCTTTCCCGTGTCGTCCCGCGGTGTGGCGGAGGGCGATCTCGTGATGGTGACGGGCTATCCCGGCCGCACGAACCGCTACCTGTCGGCCTCGGCGGTGAAGAACTTCGAGGAGTGGTTCTATCCGCTCCGGTCGCGCACGTACATCGACCTCATCGCCGCGCTGGAGCATGCATCCGCGTCGGCGGCAAAGGCGGGAGACAAGGAGGCGCCTCTCCGCGTCGCCAACGCCATCAAGAGCTACGCAAACCAGGAGACCAATGCGCGCGGGCAGATCGAAGGTCTGAGGCGCAACGGGGTGCTCGCTCGCGTCCGCACCGAGGAATCCGCGCTGTCCGATTATCTTGCGGCATCCAAACAGGCGCCCTCCGAGTGGAAGACCGCGCTGACCCAGCTCGAGGCCGCTCTGGCCGAGGACCGGCAGGGGCAGGAGCGCCGCTTCTATCTCGAGGAGATCGAGCGCGCCGGAGGACTGCTGAATTCCGCGCTCACATCCGTGCGCTGGGCGCAGGAACGGGCCAAGCCCGATCTGTCCCGCGATGCGGGCTTCCAGGATCGAGACGTCGAACGCGCCAGGCAAAAGGAAAAAGAGGTCACCCGATCGTTGACCCCGGTGCCGCAGCGCCGCGTGCTCGCGCTGCTGATCTCGCGCTCGCTCGCCTCTGGTCCCTCGCTGGCGCTCGTGCAGGCCTTCGGCGCGGGGGCGACCGCGGAGGCGGTGGAGAAGAAGCTCGCGGCGATGGACGAGGGCACGCGGCTCGCGGGCGAAGAGGTGCGGCTCGCCAATCTCCCGGCCCCGCTCGAAACGCTCTCCCGCTCGGAGGATCCTTATCTGAAGCTCGCGACCGCGCTCGCGCCCGAGCTCGCCGCGATCCGGAAGAAGAGGAAGGAGACCGCGGGCGCGATGCTCCGCCTGCGCCCCGCTTATCTCTCCGCGCTGCGTGCCTACCGCAAGTCGCTCGGGCGGCCGGTGTATCCGGATGCGAACTCGACCCTGCGGATGAGCTTCGCCGAGGTGAAGGGATACGCGCCGCGCGAGGCCACCCTCTTCCTCCCGCAGACGTCGACAAAGGGTCTGCTTGCCAAGGAGACCGGCATCGAGCCGTTCGCCACGCCGGCCAAGGTGCGGGATGCGGTGACCCGAGGCGACTTCGGAGCGTGGGGCGATCCGCAGCTCGGCGGCGTACCGATCTGCTTCCTCTCGAACGCGGATACGACGGGTGGAAATTCGGGGAGCCCGACGCTGAACGGCAAGGGTGAGCTGGTGGGCCTGAACTTCGATCGGGTGTGGGAGAACGTGGCGGGAGACTTCGGCTGGAGTCCCATCGTGTCGCGCAACGTGAGCGCCGACATCCGCTATGCGCTCTGGATGATGGATCGCGTCGACGGCGCCGAGAACCTGCTGAGGGAGCTGCTCCCCGCCCGCTGAGCGCGACGGTTCAGGCGGGCTCGGCCGCGTCGGTCGCTGCCGCCTCGGCCAGCTCACCGAAAAAAACGACTCTGCCGACGCCGAAGCCGCTCGCGGCCTCCAGCGCCTGTTCGGCGTCGCGCACCAGGTCGTCCGCGCCGAAGGCGTCCTCGGGATAGCAGGAGACACCCGCGGTGAGCTTCAGCGGCACGGAGGCCGCGGTCTCCAGCGGTTCGTCGTTCAGGCTCGCCTCGAAGTTCTGCTGGATGTTCTGCATCGCGCGCTGGGCCTGGGTCCGGTTCGCGTCGAAGATCAGGATCCAGAAGCAGTCGAACTTGTCGCGTCCCACGAGGTTCATCGCGCGCGTGGACCACATCAGGCGCGCCGAGACCTTGAGCAGCAGGGCGTCGCCAGAGTCGTCGCCAAGATGCTCGATGGCCTGGCTCAGGCCGTCGATCCGCACGTGCGCGATGGCGAGGCTCTGGCCGTTTCGCTCGGCGCGCCGCACCTCGGAGTCGAGCCGCCGCAGCACCGCGCGACGGTTCGAGAGGCCCGTCTGCGAATCCCGCTCGGTCTGATGCTCGATCATCGCCATCAATCGCGCGTTGTGAAGGGCGATGGCTCCTTTCTCGGCGAGCAGGCCCAGCCGTGCGCCGATCGAGGAGTCCCACGGCGGAGCGTCGAGGAGGCGCCCCACCGAGAGGAGGCCGAGCAGCTGGTCCTGGAAAGCGACGGGGACGACGGCCCACCGAAGGCCGGCGCCGGAGGGCGTTCCCGAAAGGCCGGCTTCCTCGGCGACGATGGTCTTGCGCTCGGTGAAGGCTCGCACGATCGGATGAGTCGCGCGCTCGAGCGGCAGGGAGCGCGGCACGTCGGCACGCCGTTCGCCCGCGCGCGCGGACGCCAGCAGCGCCTTCCCCTGAGATTCCGTCTGCCAGAAATGCGCCGAGGTGGCGCCCACCAGCGAGAGCGCTTCCTGACAGAGGATCTGCTTGATGCGCGGCGCATCGAAGGTGGAGAAGAGCGGCTGCCCGATTTCCTGCAGCCGGTCGAGGAAGCGGACCGATTCGCGCTCCCGCTCGAAGAGCCGCGCCGAGCCGGCGGCGAGCGCCAGCTCGGTGGCGAGCGCCTTGAACGCGCGCAGCGTCGCCGGCCCGAATTGCCGCGCGTTCCCGGCGGCCACGACCGCGATCATGCCCGCGTGGGTTCCATGGGAGAGGATCGGAACGGCGAGCAGGCTGATCGGCCGTTCGAGGTCGCGCAGGGCCGCCGGAGCGAACAGCAGCGACGGCCCGTCCTTGTCGGCCGCGACATCGGGCACGAGCACGTGGGAGCCTTCCGGCGCGAGGCGGTCGATCAGCAGCTGGGGAATTTCCGTGTCTGCGGAAATGCTCTGGCGGCCCGGCCGCACGTGAAATGACGTCGCCCCCGGATGGTCGCCTTGGGGGTACAGCCGCAACAGGCAGACCTCGACGTCGAAGTGCCGGCCCACCCTCTCCGCCGCGCGTGAGAGCACGGTCGAGACCTCGGTCAGACCCGCGAGCGCGGCACGCAGCTCCTTGGCGAGCTCGAGCTGCTCACGATTGAGCCGTTCCAGATCGACCAGACGCGCCCTCTCGAGCGCCCCGGCCGTGATCTTGGCCAGCTCGTTGGCCAGCCGCATCTCCTGAACGGTGAGCACGAACGA
Source organism: Thermoanaerobaculia bacterium (assembly GCA_039919545.1). Taxonomy (GTDB): domain Bacteria; phylum Acidobacteriota; class Thermoanaerobaculia; order UBA5066; family UBA5066; genus JBDSFL01. The sequence goes on from JBDSFL010000018.1 coordinate 8,609, forward strand.
GCCACGGCGCGACATGACCAGAAAGCCGAATACCGTCCAGCCCGCCTGGATCGGCAGAGCCATCTGCCTGCGCTCGCGACTCATCCCGCCGCTCGCCTCCGCGTCGTCGAACACGGGGCCCCGCGCCCCCAGGCACCGGATCAGGATGTCTTCGCTGTCGATGGAACGCCGGGCGGCGCCGGGGTGCGTCTCGCCTTGGCTCAGGATCTCCTCGATCTCGCCCGTCTCGACTTCATAGCGATACGCCTTCACGCGATCGAAGCCCAGCTCGCGGGAGAGGGACGAGATCGTCAGCTGGATCACCTCGTTCGCGTTCAGGGAATGGAACACGCCGGCCGCCAGATCGTAGAGGGCCGTCGCCTCTTCGCGGCGCTTGAGCAGGGTGGCGAGCGTGCGCTCGCGCTCGAGCACGTGAGAGATGGTGCGCGCGTAGAGCCGCATCGCTTCGCCCGGGCCCTGGTAACCGTCGCGCGGTGACATGGCCGCGCCGAACGCGCCCAGGACGAGATCGTTCACCCTCACCGGGATGCCGTGGAAACCGAGCCCCGACTCGACCACGTCGCCCGGTCGCCCCGTTTTCAAGATGCCGCGCAGGTGAGCCTCGAGGCGATCCGCCGCCGCAGCTTCCTCTCTCGACGCGAGGCGTGAGGTGGGCGGCCCGTCTCCGGAAGGAAGGAGCGCCACGGCCGAAGCGTCGAAGAAAGCGAGTGCCGAGTCGAGGATCGCCCCGAGAGACTGGTCCAGGAGGACTCCCTCTCGAAATGCGCCCTCGAATGCCTTCAGCAAGGCGAGCTGAACCACGGTGGCTGACGCCATATTTCGTGGGGATTGTACCGAGCCCATCAGGATCCGGAACGCTGGGCCCCTCCGAAGAGGTCTGCGATCATCGGGTGTGAACTTCGAAAGCTGGCTTTCCGCTCGTCATCAGGAAATTCCCGCACGCTCCGCCGCGGCCGTCCTCGAGCTCGCATCCGGCGGCTCCACCGTCCCCTTCATCGCGCGCTATCGCAAGGAGCAAACCGGCGGACTCGACGAGGTCGCCGTCGAGAACGTGCTCGAGTCGAAGAAGATCTGGGACGAGATCGTCAAGCGGCAGGCCTTCATCCTCGAGGAGATCGAGGCGCAGGGAAAGCTCACGCCCGAGCTCGCGGGGCGCATCCGGACGACCTTTCACCTGCCCACGCTCGAGGATCTCTACCTCCCGTACAAGAAGAAGAGGAAGACGAAGGCCGTGATCGCCCGCGAGGCCGGGCTGCAGCCGCTGGCCGACTGGCTCTGGGACGTGGGTCACGGGGCGGTGGGAGCCTCGGGCGAAACGCCCGAGCACCAGGCGGCTCTCTACCTGAATGCCGAGGCAGGCTTCACCGATACCACGCTCGCGCTGAAGGGAGCCGGCGAGATCCTCATCGAGCGGCTCTCCGAGACCGAAGAGCTGCGCCAGTTCGTGCGCCGCGAGGCGTTCGAGAAGGGGGCGCTCGTCTCCACCAAGGGAGAGAAGGCCAAGCCGGCGAGCAAGTTCGAGCTCTACTTCGACTCCCGCGAGCCGGTGGCCTCGCTGATGAAGCCCGAGAGCTCGCACCGGTACCTCGCCATGCGGCGCGGCTGGCTGGAAGGGGAGCTCTCCCTCTCGCTCGGCGACGCACCGAAGCATCCCGGCTTCGAGGAGCGGCTGCTCTCCCGCTTCGAATCGGCAGCCGGCGCGGCGGCCGATTCGCCCGCGCAAACCGTCCTGAAGAAGGCGGCGCGCCTGGCGCTGAAGGCCCATGTTCTCCTCTCGATCGACGGCGAGGTGCACGCGGCGCTGAAGGAGATCGCCGACGCGGCGGCGATTCACGTCTTCGCCGAGAACGTGCGGCAGCTGCTGCTGGCGGCTCCCTTCGGCTCCAAGGCCGTGCTGGGGCTCGACCCGGGGCTGCGCACCGGCTGCAAGCTCGCCGTCGTGGACGGCGCGGGAAAGTACTTGGTCTCGACCGTCATTCACCTGCACGGCGACGACCAGCGGCAGCGCGCGGCGAAGACGCTGGTCGCGACCGCAAAGAACGCGTCGATCCAGTGCATCGCCGTCGGAAATGGCACGGGCGGCCGTGAAGCCGAGGCCTTCGTGCGCGAGGCGCTGGCCGCGGCAGGGCTCGTGGTGCCGGTCGTCCTGGTCAGCGAGGCGGGCGCGAGCATCTACAGCGCGAGCGAGACCGCGCGCGAGGAGTTCCCCGATCTCGACCTCACCATCCGCGGCGCCATCTCGATCGCGCGGCGGCTGCAGGATCCGCTCGCCGAGCTGGTGAAGATCGATCCCAAGAGCATCGGCGTCGGCCAGTACCAGCACGACGTGTCGCCTCACGCGTTGAAGACGCGCCTGGATCAGGTGGTCGACTCCGCCGTGAACCAGGCGGGCGTGAGCCTGAACACGGCGTCGTCGCACCTTCTCGCTCACGTGTCCGGCATCGGCCCGGCGCTCGGCAAGGCCATCGTGTCGGCGCGCGAGACGAACGGCGTGTTCGCGTCCCGCCAGGAGCTGCTGAGAGTGCCGCGCTTCACGAAGAAGACTTTCGAGCAGGCCGCAGGCTTCCTGCGCATCCCCGGCGGCGCGAACCCGCTGGACAACACGGGCGTGCATCCCGAGCGGTACGAGGCGCTCGAGGTCTTCGCGAAGGGGATCGGCAAGGGCGTGTCCGAGCTGCTGGGCACGGGGGCGGCTCTCGTGAAATCGTCCCGGGAGCTGAGGGAGAGCCTGGGGGCCTTCACCTTCGACGACGTGGTGAAGGAGCTGGAGAAGCCGGGACGCGACCCGCGCGACACGTTCGTGCCCTTCTCGTTCCGCGACGGCATCACGGAGCTGAGCCACCTCGAGCCGGGGATGATCTGCCCGGGCATCGTCACGAACGTGACGAACTTCGGGGCGTTCATCGACATCGGTGTGCACCAGGACGGCCTCGCCCACATCTCGCAGCTCTCCGAGCGCTTCGTGAAGGATCCGCGCGAGGTCGTGAACCCCGGAGATCGCGTGCAGGTGAAAGTGCTCGCCGTGAATCTGGAGAAGAAGCAGATCTCGCTCACGATGAGGCTCCGGGAGCCCGCCCCGTTCCAGCCCCCCGTATCCGCGGCGCCCGCGGTGCCTCCGCAGAGGTCCGTGAAGCCGCCGCCGCGCGAGCCGGAGGCCAGCCCCGTGGATCGCCGCTGGGGAGCGTTGCAGAAGCTGAAATGACGCGGGCTCGGAACGTTTTCTGGCGAGAGACCCTCCAGTGCGGGGAAATGGCTGCTCTCGAAGCAAGAGCAAGTTCTCCAGCCGCCAGACAGCACCCGCCGGAGGGACGCTCGCGTTCGAATGCGCTCGCGAGGGCACGGAGGTCGTCTTCCGGATCCGCGATTCGGGAGTCGGGATTTCTCCCGAGCTGCTGCCGCGAATCTTCGATGTCTTCGTGCAGGGAGCGGGGGCCGGCAGCGAGTTCACCGTGCGCATCCCGGTGCTCTCCGAACCCGACGAGGACCGGGCGCCGCATCGGTCTTCGATGCGCACTTCGTGAAGACGGTCGACACGACCGCGCTCATCGCGCTCATCTCGTCGCTGCCATCTCTCCCATCGCGCGACCGATTGCTCGCCTGACAGCCCCCGGAGTCTTCGAGTCGCGGCTCGCCGGCGGTCGATGACAGGGCCGCCCGCGACGCGCGTCAGATCTCTTTCCGGATCAGCTTTTCGAGCTTCACGCGGTCGGCCTCCAGCAGCCCGGCCACCCGCGCCGCGTCCACGTCCGCCACGATGATCTGGCCCACCTCGGTGTTCACCTGGCTGAAGATGCCGTGCGATTTCATCTTGGCGGTCTGGTACTGGTTGTCCTCGGTGGGGCTGACGTAGTGCACCGCGTCGGCCTTGTAGCGGTGGATCAGGAACAGATGGATCAGCGTCATGAGGCGCTTCTGCCGCAGCTTCTCCTCGAAGGTGTTCTGGTCTCGCACCGAGAGGATGTTGCGGCCGTGCCGGTCCTGGATGGGCGCGAAGACCACGTTGGCCAGCTTCTGGTCGGAACCGTCCAGGATGCCGAGCTCGAGCAGCTCCGAGCCGGCGCGCTGCGGGCGCAGATCGACATGCAGGGATTCCGGCAGCTGGTAATGCTGGCTCCAGAGCCCCAGCCAGTCGTTGAGGAGCTTCTTGGGCACCTCGGTCTGGATGAGATGCTGATGCTGCGTGGAGCCCTTGCCCATCGCCTTCG
>JBDSFL010000051.1:0-2690 GCA_039919545.1 Thermoanaerobaculia bacterium
CCCCCCCGCTTCGTGAAGAGCTGGATCACGCCGCCGATCGCCTCGGAGCCGTAGAGCGCCGAGAAGGGCCCGCGCAGCACCTCGATGCGCTCGAGATTCGCCGTCGAGAGCCCAGCCAGGTCGATCCCGCCGAAATAGGGCGTGTTCAGCTTCACGCCATCCACGAGGACGAGCGTCTGGTTCGAGTTCGTGCCGCGCAGGAAAAGCGAGGTGACCTTGCCCGGCCCGCCCGACTGCACGACGTCGAGCGAGGGGACGCGGCGCAGCAGATCGAGAACGTTCGACGTCGCCGAGCGCTGGATCTCGTCCGCGTCGATCACGGTCGCCGCCACCGCGAGCGACTTCTGCTCCACCGGCTCGGCCTCCGCGGTCACGACCACGTCGGCGGCGACACGCGTCGGTGCCGGGGGAGCATCCGCCGCTCGCAGCGATGCCGCGAGAAGGAGAACGACCGAGAAGAGAGGGGAGAGACGCGAGGGAACAGCCATGGGACCTCCATCCACGAAGGCCCGACTTCCCATCAGAGAAGAAGGCGGGAACGCGAATCCGGATGGAGGCGCGGCCGCACAGCTTCTCGAGCCCCGGAGAAGGCGAACCGATGACGATTTCCCTTGGGCAGGTCTCCTGGCTTCCGGATCAGCCGCGCTCGGACCCCTTCCCAGCATCGCAACCGGTACGAACCGATCTCTCGATGCCAGTGGGAGCGTGTCCGGCGCGTCCCCGGTCACAGTGGCGGGGGCCGCGCGGGTCTCTCACCCGCTTCCCTCTTCGGCGGGGCGCACCCGCCTCCCCTCCCGGAGGTCGAGAGGGCCCGAAGGACGATGTAAAAGAACGAGCCCGAGGCGGCACCCACCGCCTCGGGCTGAAACGACTCAGGAAATTATTTGTTCTTCTTCTGGCTCTGACGGGGCGCCTTGAGAGCCTCCATCAGCGATGCGGCGAGGCGCGACGGGCCCTGGGCCTCGGCCTTCTCACGCTGCACGTTGTCTTCGCGATACTTGCGAAGCTCGCCGCGATCGGCCTCGTCCTTGGCTCCCGTGACCGAGAGCGAGATGCGCTTGCGCTGCACATCGATGCCGATCACTTTCACCTCGACCTTCTGGCCGGTGGCGAACGTCTTGCTGGCGGGCGTGTCCCGCGGGAGGCCGGTCTCGGAGTTCGGGATCAGCCCGGTGAGGCCCGGCTCGAGGCGGACGAACACACCGAAGATCGCGACGTTCTCGACTTCGCCGGTGACGACGCTGCCCTCGGGAATGCGCGTCTTGATGCTGTCCCACGGGTTCGTCGAGCCCCCTTCGCGCATCGTGAGCGAGAGGCGCTTGGCCACGCCGTCCACCTCGCGGACCCAGCCCTGCACCGTCTGGCCGACGGCGAGCGAGGGATCCTTGATGGTGAGGCCGACGGGAATCTGGGAGACGTGGACGAGGCCGTCGACGCCTGGCTCCACCTCGACGAAGAGGCCGAACTCGGCGTGCCGGGCGACGGTTCCGGTGAACGTGCCGCCCACCGCGAGGCGCTGGCTCAGCGACGTCCAGGGATCCGATTCGAGCTCCTTCATGGAGAGCGAGATGCGCTTGCCATCCTGCTCGACCTTGGTGACCTTGACGGTGACGTCCTGGCCCACGGTGAGAACGTCCTTGGCATGCGCGACGCGCTTGCGTGAAATTTCCGTGACGTGCACGAGGCCGTCGATGCCGCCGAGGTTCACGAAGGCGCCGAAGTCGGTGATGGAGCGGACCTGCCCGGTGAGGACGGCCCCGACGACCACCTTCTCGCGCAGCTGCTCGGCGCCGGTATCGGTGTCCTTCTTCAGGAGCACGGCCCGCGACACGACGACGCGGCGGCCGTCTTCCGAGAACTCGATGACGCGGAAGTCGTACGTCTGGCCGATGTAGCCGGCGAGCGCCGCCTCGTCGTGGCGTCCGAGGTCGATCTGCGAGACGGGGCAGAAGGCGCGAAGCCCGCCCGAGCCGCCGATCATCACCTCGAAGCCTCCCTTGTTGCGAGACATGACCTTGCCCGAAACGGGGATCTGGGCCGCCACGGCCGCCCTCAGCTCGTTCTTGGTGCGCCGTCCCGCCGCCATCTTGCGCGAGAGGCGCACATCCGGCCCGGCCTTGATGACCACCGCCTCGATGCGGTCGCCCACCTTCTCGCCGTCGAGCTCGGAGAGCTCCATGAGGGCCTCCGACTTGCCCCCGATGGAAACGAGCACGAGGTCGGGGGTGATGCCGGCGATGATGCCCGACACCAGCTCGCCTTCGACCGGCTTCTTGTTTCCTGGACCTTCTGCCGCGAGGGCTGCTTCGAAGGTGTGGCGATCTGCCGATTCACTCGCGTCGACGACTGTTGCGGTGGGAGTCTGGGGCACGGGTCGGTCTCCTATCCCGCGAGCATCAATTCGCGTCAAACCCGTTCACACGGGCTATCGGCGGCGGCGGGAGGGCGGGATTGTATCCCATGCCGTAACATGACGGATTCAACGTTCTTCGCGACCCCCACCGAGGGTCCCGGACGACATCATTGCGGAGGTTCCCGTGCCTGATCCCGGTCTTCTCACCCCCACCGGCATCGCCGATTCGAAATCCGCCCTCGCCGTGGTCTCGCCGAGCCGCGAAGAGCTGAAGACCTGGTACGGGCTGATGCACATGAGCCGCGTGCTGGACGACAAGGCGCCGAACTACCTCAAG
>JBDSFL010000065.1:0-4918 GCA_039919545.1 Thermoanaerobaculia bacterium
GTCCCCCGGCGTGTGACCGGGAAAGGCCCACGCGGGAGAATAGCGGCGTCGCTTTCGTTTTCCAGAACTCACGGCGAGACCTCCACGTCTCTCACTCTGTCCTCTCGAAAACGAGCGGACGCGTGAAACGTCCCGAATTCCCGGACGAAACCTCGGTTTTCAGAGCGAGCTACGCGAGGCGGCGCGGCGACATGTCTACGGAGACCGGAAAATCTCGGTGCCCGGAGCAGTGCCAAGACATCGGAGGCCGCGCCGGACGTCACTCGGCAATTCGAAGACTAGCCCTCGTGAGCCGCATGAGGTGCGCGCACACCGCCTAACGAATCGAGGATCCGCGCCCCGCGGCCGAGGCCCGCTTGACGACCAAGATGGAATGGCGACGCCGTATAGCGTTTAACGCGTCGCGGCTTTAGGGACTCGATCCGCGCGCCTGCAATGCCTCGTAGGCATCCAGCACTTGCTGCAACGCGGTCTTTTCCGCTACACCAATGACGCGATCTTTTCAATATTGGCGCCCTCCGTAACGCAGAATCACCGGATGCCGCGACGTGAGGATCGCGTGCACGATGATCTGGGCCTGCGCGTCGTAGGGCGAGCTTTACGCTCGATGCGATCGCCGAGGGCTTCCGAGGCGCCGGCTATGTGGGGAGGTCGCCGCCGTTCGACGCCACTTCGCGGGATGTACGGTAGACATCGTGGCTCGCCCACAACACGGCAGTTCGAAGCGTGCAGGGGTCGCCGGTGAGGTTGCGCACTCAGTACCGCGACTCAGATCCTCTGTTCCAGCAGCATCGCACGCAGACTACACTCGCGATGACAAACGTCCCGTCATGTAAAAGCAGACCTTGGCATTGTCAGGTTTGCGAACGCGGCCCGACAGCGGTGGTCACAACGCCGGGTGCGCTTCGCTCGGCGAGAGGCCTGGCCGCTCATCGCTGCACCTTGTTAGGCGCTCTTGACGGGCGGTGGTGGGTGGACTCAGATTCGCCTAACGTGCTCGCCATGCGTCACGGACCCGCGGGGGGACGCCGTCGTTCGGCACCGGCCCCGCTCCGGGCGCGCAGCTCGTGTTCTCCTGCTGTGACTAGGAGGTACGACAATGCGACGACAGCTACACACGCACGCGGCGCAGCTCTTCCTCGCGCTGCTGTTCGCGCTCACCGTCCCCCAACGAGCAGCGGCGCAGGCTCGGGCGCCGGGCGCGAGCGGCGTCATGTCGTTCCGTCAGACGAAACTAAAGAGTGGGGTGAACGCCGCCGAGTTCGAGCGGTACTTCGCCGACTCCATCGCCGGTCCCATCGGTCGCCACGTGCCCGGCATGCGAGCCTACCTGCTCAAGGGCGAGCGTGGCGCGCGGATCGGCCAGTACGTCATGGTCTTCGAGTTCAACAGTCTGGACCGGCGCAACGAATATTTCCCGAAGCCCGACGCGCCGTCGAGCCGGTGGACGAACGTGGCACGAGCGCTCCCCGCGCGATTCCTCGAGGACCTCACGAAGTACGTCGAGGACGCCGAGTACACTGACTATGTGGTAGCCCGGTAGCCCACGCCATCGCGTTGACCGTCTCGCTCGAGTCGGCGCTATAAGCGTCGACATCTGCGCGTGTATTTGCCACTGCCCGCGCGACGGGCGAGGCATGATGCTGTCGTTTCCCGAACTTCCGTTACGGGGTGCGGATAGCCGGCACGACCTGCAAAAGCCGAGGCGTGTGCTCATTCGTTAGGCAACGGCGCGATCCCGCGCCTTACGATCCATCTTACCCGCCTTTTAGCGCCGCCAGGTTTACTTTCTTCACGTTGAGAACAGCTTGGGTCACGCGCGCCAGACGCGCGGGATTCGCATCCTCCATCCTCTCGTCCAGAGCCGCAGCTACGATCTGCCGTGAGAGTCCATACTGGTCCTTGAGCCAACCGCACTGCTTGGACATAGGAACTGCCGAGAGTTTGTCCCAGTTGTAGTCGATCTCCCTCGTCGTCATCGAACGTAGAATACCGTCGCAATTTTGTAGCGGGCAAAGGAACGCCCGCTTTGGGTCGTTTGCGTAAGGGGCGAGGACGCCCATCACCGTCGGCGTCCCGAATCGGCCCGCAGCTGGCCACCGCCTCGAAGCCCGCGTTGTCCCCGATGGTCACCGAGACCTTTAAGAGATAAATCACTTGCAGCATCCCGCTCCGTGTTCCGGCGCTGTACACGATGTACGTGACGGTATTTGTGCGCTGGATGTACGGCGTTCCATTGGGCCTTTCGAACGGGCCCGCGTTGCCTGCGATCCGGACGGGTGTCGCCGCCGTCATACGCGTCGTCGCGCGCCCGATGGCGCTTGCGTGGTCGGTTATCGCGCAGTATGGTCATTCCCGCTCTGGCGGAGAATCCCTGACGGCGGCGGATTCACCAAACTTGCAGCGACGAAACGGACGTTTGCTTGGCCTCTCTCGACATTCGGGCCTGCACAATGCGGACGTTGCAGCGCCTCGCCCTGACGAGTGCACTTACCTGGAGCGGCACCCAACTCGCGCCCGTTAGCGCGCCGCCGCCGGAGCTGAGCCCACCGCCGGTGCTGAAGAACGTTTCCAGCACGCCGGGCACTGTCGAGGTCACGCTCACCGCGGCAGCCACGCGACTCTCGCTGAAACCGGGAGTGACATCGGAGGTCTTCGCATACAATGGCACTTCGCCGGGGCCGACGCTCGAGGTCAACGAGGGCGACCGGGTCATCATCCACTTCAGGAACAACCTCGCGGAACCAACAACGGTGCACTGGCACGGAATCCACTTGCCCGCAGACCAGGACGGGAGCGCGTTCAATCCGGTGGCCGCCGGCGGATCGCGCGATTACGTCTTCACTCCACGGCACGGCAGTGCGGGCACGTACTGGTATCATCCACATATACACCACGCCACCGGTTACCAGATCGCGAAGGGACTCTACGGAGCAATCGTGGTGCGCGCGCCTGACGATCCTCTTCCGAAGTCGATCACCGAGCGGCTGTTGATCCTGTCCGACAACCGCTTGGCGCCCGACGGGTCGATCGACCTGCCTGACAAGCGGTCGATGCCGGGTCGCATTGACGAGGAAAACGGGCGCGAAGGTGACGTGTTCTTGGTCAACGGCCAGGTAATGCCCACGATCTCCATCAGGCCTGGGGAAGTGCAGCGCTGGCGGATTATCAATGCATCAGCTGCGCGGGTGTACCGGCTCGCGATCCCCGGCCAGACCTTCCTGCACGTTGCCAGTGATGGTGGACTCTTTGAGAAGCCGATTGAGGTGAGTGAGCTCGTTCTCGCCAACTCGGAGCGCGTTGAAATCCTGGTGAAGGGCACGGGAGCTCCCGGAAGCCGGAAGACGTTGCAGGCGCTTCCCTATGATCGATATGTGCCGCAGACGCGGCCGAAAGATTGGAACCAGACACGCAACCTTTTGACGCTGCAGCTCAGTCGACAAGCAGCGGTCGCGCCACTGACACTTCCACAGACTTTGCGGCGCATTCCGGTACTCGACACGACCCAGGCGACCGTGCGACGCGTCGTGTCGTTCAGCCAGGGCATGATCAACAACCAGCACTTCGACTTCGCGCGAGTCGACTTCACCACCCGACTCGGTGCCACCGAGATCTGGACGATCGAAAACCTTGTCGGCATGGACCACCCGTTCCACCTGCACGGCTTCCAGTTCCAGGTCATCGAACGCGGCGGCAAGCCGGAGCCGTATCGCAGCTGGAAGGATGCCGTGAACGTCCGGCGCCAGGAGACGGTGCGCCTGATCGTCCGGTTTGACGATTTCCCCGGAAGGTGGATGTTCCACTGCCACATCCTCAACCACGAAGACCAGGGGATGATGGGCATTCTCGAAGTCAACCGTTAGGCAAGGAGTCCTGATGGCAAATCTCACGCGGTGGTTCAGAGTCGTCGCGTTCGTGGTGCCGGCGGCAGTCCCCACGGCCTGCCAGCAGGCGGGCGGGCGATACGGCGCTAGCGGTCCGATGCTGGTGACGGCGGCGGACACGATCGCATTCGGACGGAACGTCATCATCAATCACGGGTGCGGCGACTGTCACGGCGGTGGTGACAACCCGGGCGCGCCAATGTGGCTCATGGGCTTCCGACCCGGCACGGAGGACACGCTGTTGTGGCCATTCAAGGTCCTCACGCCTACTGGCGCGGCGTTCTGGACGCGGCCTCGAAACCTGACCCCGGACAACGAGACGGGCACGGGACGGTTTACAGAGCGGCAGATCTTCAACGCGCTGCGGTATGGCTTGCGCCCCGGCGAAACGCCCGATGTCGACATCACGGGAACAACGCCAGGTCAGGGCAACTTCCCGGAGAATCCAAAATATCTCGCGCCGCCGATGCCGTGGCCGGCCTTCCGCCACATGTCGGACCTCGAGCTCAAGGCAATCGCCGTCTACCTCAAGCGCGGAGTAAAAGCCCGGACGAACAAGGTTGAGCCGAGTGAAGGTCCGCCGGATTTCTGGGCCGGGCTTTACGACATTCTGAATGGCCCGCTGCAGCCACCTGCGTTTCCGACCACGCAAGAAGCCGGCACGTCGAAGTAGCCGCGAACGCGGAGGACGCAGAGCGAACCTGCGGGAAGGGTTTCCTCCGCGTCCTCCGCGTCCTCCGAGTTGATGCTGTTCGGCTACTGTATCCGGATCGCCACCGCCGCAGGACGCGATCTCGCCCGGCTCACTCAGCTGACTGAACCAACGGCCGCAGACCGCTTCTCACCGGCCGATCAAGAACAAATACTGGCCGCCCTAGCCGACCACGGCGCCGCACTGCGCGCCGTCACCGGCGAACGTGCGGAGGATGCTCGCGCCGCGTGACTCACTCGTGATTGCGAATACCTCCAGCGGGAAGCGCTTTGGCCCGCTTGCCACCTATCTCGTGTCCGGCCGCTCCGGCAGCGAGACTAAT
>JBDSFL010000085.1:0-4270 GCA_039919545.1 Thermoanaerobaculia bacterium
TGCGGAGAAGGGTTCCGTAGAGATCGAAAACGACCGCGTCGATCGGCGGCATCACGGCTTGAGCTGGTGGTGACGGAGGAAATCCATCAGCTTTTGGTACTCGTCGGAACCGAGCCGAAGCACATCGAGGAGCTTGCGGTAGCTCCCCTCGCCTTCGAGGAGCGCCTGCTTCACGAACGCTCGCACCTGCCCACGATTGAGATTGCGATCCATGAACGGCGTGTGGACCACGTCCCAGAAGCTCTCGCCGTCGATCACGATCCGCCGATACAGATCCTCGCGATCCTCCGGCCGCGAATCCCCGTCGCGGTCCAGGTGCGAGATGAAGTCCTTGGGCTCGATCACGTCCCCGTCGCAGAGCGCGTAACCCGTCGTCGCCACGCTCATCAGCTCGCGGACATTTCCCGGCCACTCGTACTTCTCGAGGATCTTCAGCGACGCCGGGGAGAATCGCTTGCTGACGCCATACGTGCGGAGCAGCCGGCCCATGGCGTGCTCGAGCAGCAGCAGCCAGTCGTCGCCGCGCTCGCGCAGGGCGGGCACCTTGAGGATGAAGTAGCAGAGCCGGTAATAGAGGTCGAGGCGGAACTCCGCGCTGACCATCTTTTTTCCGAGCGGCCGGTTCGTGGCCGCCACGACGCGCACGTTGACGCGCTTGGTGAAATCGGCGCCCAGCGGCTGGAACTCTCCATTGGCCAGGGCGCGCAGCAGCATCACCTGGGCGCTCATGTGCAGATCGCCGATCTCGTCCAGGAAGATGACGCCGCCGTCCGCGGTCTCGAAGCAGCCCTTCCTGTCGGCGGTGGCCCCCGTGAAGCTCCCCTTCTTGTGACCGAAGAGCTCGCTGACCGTGAGGTTCCCCTCCAGGTATTGCGGGCAGTTCACGGAGACCATGCGCGTCCCGCGACGCGGCCCCAGCAGGTAGAGCGCCTGCGCGATGCCTTCCTTGCCTGCGCCGCTCTCGCCGGAGACGAGGACCGGCTCGTTGAACGTGGCGATTTTCTCCAGCTTGCCGAGCAGCTCGAGGAAAGCGGGAGCCATGCCGATCAGCTCGACCGAACGGTCCACTCCCCACTCGTCCGACGACAAACGCTGGACCCGAAGTGCGACGTCGCTCAGCTCGAGGGTTTCGACTCTCATCCCGAATTTTCCGAAAGGAATCCTAACAGCAGCAGAGTGGGGACGCGTTCGGAGCGCGGCCTCCTGCGGGCGAGTCAAACGCAAGTTCCTCCGAGGCTCCCTCCTCCCCTCCCCTCATAATCCGGATCCGGACGGAGGACGACACGTGGACCATCCCCCGACGCTCGACGCCGAGACGGCTCGGCTGCAGGAAGACGCGCGCCGCGCCATCAACTGGAAACGCTGGGGCCCCTACGTCGCCGAGCGCGCCTGGGGGACGGTGCGGGAGGACTACAGTCCCGATGGCTCCGCCTGGGACTACCTCCCCCACGATCACGCCCGATCGCGCGCCTACCGCTGGAGCGAAGACGGCATCGCGGCCATCTGCGACCGCCATCAGTACATCTGCTTCTCGGTCGCGTTCTGGAATCATCGCGATCCGATCCTGAAGGAGCGGCTCTTCGGCCTCTCCGGGCCCGAGGGAAACCACGGCGAGGATGTGAAGGAGTACTACTTCTACCTCGACTCCACCCCCACGCACTCGTCCATGCGGTTCCTCTACAAGTACCCGCAGGCGGCCTATCCGTACGCGCAGCTCGTGGAGGAGAACAAGAATCGGGGGCGGGAGTCGCCCGAGTTCGAGCTGATGGACACGGGCGTATTCGACGAGAGCCGCTACTGGGACATCACCGTCGAGTACGCCAAAGCCAGCCCCGAGGACATCCTCATTCGCATCGAGGTCACGAACCGCGGTCCGGACGCCGCGCCGCTGACCGTCCTGCCCACCATCTGGTTCCGCAACACCTGGTCCTCGGGGCTCGACACCCGCCGGCCGCGGCTGCACGCGGCCACCGCGCCGCGCGGTACGAGCGCCATCGAGGTCGTGCACCGCTACTACGGCAAGCGCCGCCTCGTCTGTCAGGGCTCTCCCGAGCTGCTCTTCACGGAGAACGAGACGAACAGGCGCCGCATCAACGGTACCCCGAACGAATCGCCGTTCGTGAAGGACGGCATCGACCGCTACGTCGTGCAGGGCGCGACCGACGCCGTGAACCCGGCACGATTCGGGACGAAGGCCTCCGCGCGCTATCCCCTGGTCGTCGGCGCGGGAGAGAGCGTCACGCTCGGGCTGCGCTTCCAGCCGTCGCTCGTGCAGCCTACTGAGGCGGACGAGCCCTTCGGGGGCGAGTTCGACGAGACGTTCATGGCACGCCGCCAGGAGGCGGATGCCTTCTACGCGAACGTGATCCCGGCCGAAGTGTCGGACGATTCGCGCAACGTCATGCGCCAGGCGTTCGGCGGCCTCCTCCTGTCCAAGCAGTTCTTCCACTACGACGTGAACCGCTGGCTGAAGGGGGACCCGGAAGGGAGCAAGCCTCCCGCCTCGCGAATGAAGGGGCGCAACCACGACTGGACGCACCTCTACAACGCCGACGTCATCTCCATGCCCGACAAGTGGGAGTACCCCTGGTACGCCGCCTGGGATCTGGCCTTCCACTGTGTTCCGATCGCGCTCGTGGACCCCGACTTCGCCAAGCAGCAGCTCGTGCTGCTGCTGCGAGAGTGGTACATGCATCCCAACGGGCAGCTCCCCGCATACGAGTGGAACTTCGACGACGTGAACCCGCCGGTGCACGCCTGGGCCGCCTGGCGCGTGTACAAGATCGACAAGAAGCGGCAGGGGCAGGGAGACCGCCGCTTTCTCGAGCGCGTGTTCCAGAAGCTGCTCCTGAACTTCACCTGGTGGGTGAACCGGAAGGACACCGAGGGACGGAACGTCTTCCAGGGCGGCTTCCTCGGGCTCGACAACATCGGCGTGTTCGATCGCAGCGCGCCGCTCCCCACGGGGGGGCACCTCGAGCAGTCCGACGGCACCAGCTGGATGGGAATGTACTGCCTGAACATGCTGGCCATCGCGCTGGAGCTGGCGTGGGACAACCCCGCCTACGAGGACGTGGCGAGCAAGTTCTTCGAGCACTTCGTCTACATCTCCCGCGCGATGAACAACCTGGGCGGCGAGGGCATCGAGCTGTGGGACGAGAAGGACGGCTTCTACTACGACGTTCTCCACATGACCGACGGCACGCGGTTCCCCATGAAGGTGCGCTCGATGGTGGGCATCATCCCGCTCTTCGCCGTGGAGACGCTGGACGCCGAGATCATCGACCGCCTGCCGGACTTCCGGCGGCGCATGAACTGGTTCATCGAGAACCGTCCCGACTTCAGCCACTACGTCGAGACGCAGACGATGCCCGACGGCAGCGTGCGAACGTTCCTCGCGCTCGTGAACCGGAACCGCATCCGCCGCGTGCTGGGCTATCTGCTCGACTCGGACGAGTTCCTCTCCGAATTCGGAATCCGAGCGCTGTCGCGATTCCATCGCGAGCATCCGTACATCCTGAAGTTCGACGGCACGGAGCACCGCGTGGACTACGAACCTGCCGAGTCGTCGACGGGAGTCTTCGGAGGCAACTCGAACTGGCGCGGGCCGATCTGGTTCCCGGTGAACTATCTGATCATCGAATCACTCCAGAAATATCACCACTACCTGGGCGACGACTTCCGCGTCGAGTGCCCCACCGGCTCGGGGCAGATGCTGAATCTGTGGGAGGTCGCCGCCGAGCTGTCGCAGCGCCTCACGCGCATCTTCCT
This sequence comes from Thermoanaerobaculia bacterium, assembly GCA_039919545.1. Classification (GTDB taxonomy): domain Bacteria; phylum Acidobacteriota; class Thermoanaerobaculia; order UBA5066; family UBA5066; genus JBDSFL01. The sequence goes on from JBDSFL010000085.1 coordinate 3,772, forward strand.
GAAAGACGAGTCGGGGCGGCGCCCGGTGTACGGCGCCGTCGAGACGTTCCAGCAGGACCCGAACTGGCGCGAGCTGATCTCGTTCTTCGAGTACTTCGACGGCGACCGCGGCACGGGTTTCGGAGCGAGCCATCAGACGGGGTGGACGGGGCTGGTCGCCAAGCTGATCCAGCAGTCACCGGACACGCGATAAGGGCACCGGACGCGCGATAAGGGCCTGCTAGCGGCGTTGTCGTTCGGTCTTCCGTGCTCGACGGGGCGCCGCCCCGCCTGCGCTGCCTCCCTCCTCCGTCTTGCTATCAAACCCTTCTCGCGTGTCCTCCCGTCCCCGCCTTCTTCGGATTCGGATCGGTCCGGATCTTCGGGATCTTCATCGCGGTAGGGACGGCCCTTTCGGGCCGCCCCCCGCACAGATCCGGACGGGCGGAATTACCGCATCCGGCTCCTGCCTTGGGTCGTGACGCTTAACCTCTCCCCTGGATGCGGATGGCAGATGCGG
>JBDSFL010000123.1:0-4454 GCA_039919545.1 Thermoanaerobaculia bacterium
CGCGAGCAGAACGATTTCGTGGCGACGCTTCATCACATCCGGCACATCCTCGGCGCGGTCGCCTCGCCGTTCAACTCGTGGCTGATCCTTCGCGGCCTTCGCACGCTGGCCTGCCGGATGGCGGTCCACAGCAGCAACGCGCTCGCGGTGGCCGAGCGGCTGGTGCGGCATCCGAAAATCTGGGCCGTCCACTACCCGGGACTGCCGTCCGATCCGGGCCACGCCGTCGCCGCCGCCCAGATGTCCGCGTTCGGAGGGATGCTCTCATTCCGGGTACGCGCCGGGGGCGAGGCCGCGCTGCGTGTCGCGGGGCGTGCCCGGCTCTTCACACATGCCACCTCGCTGGGCGGGGTCGAGAGCCTCATCGAGCACCGGGCGACGAGCGAGGGGCCGGGCTCGACGACTCCGCAGGATCTCGTCCGGCTCTCGGTGGGCCTGGAGCATCCCGACGACCTGTGGGCCGACCTGGAGCAGGCGCTCGAACGATCCTGACGAACCCTTGCCCCGGCCCACGGTTCCGTGTTTCATTGAGCGATGGCAACTGCCCTCCGCCCCGCTTTCAAACGGAACGACAAGCTGCTCCATCGCTTCAACCTCGACCTCGGGCCGGGACGGGTGGAAGAGGTCGAGGGGCGGCGCATCGTCGTCCACTTCCCGAAGACCGGCACGCGGCTCACCCTCGCGGGTGATGACGCGGCCCTGCGCCCGCTCGTGCTCGTGGAAGGGCAGCGCGCGCGCATCGAGGCGACGAACGAAGAGGTGATCGTCGCGGAGAAGCTGGACGATTCTTATCGGCTCGCGGACGGCCGCCTGGTGGCCGACAAGGACATCTGGCCGCTCGTCACCCCCGACGATCCGCTCGACCGCCTCGCGGCGCTGGAGATCGATCGCGCCGCGGCCTTCCGCAACCGGCTGGACGGCATGTTCATCCAGCGCCTGCGTCAGGCGAAGGGACTCGGCTCCTTTCTCGGAGGGCGCATCCAGCTCTATCCCCATCAGCTCTACGTGGCCGAGAGGGCCGCCGCCGCCGACCCCGTGCGCTGGCTGCTGGCGGACGAGGTGGGGCTCGGCAAGACGATCGAGGCCTGCCTCATTCTCTCGCGCTTGCTGCGCACCGATCGCGCCGACCGCACGCTCGTGATCGCGCCGTCCACGCTGACGGTGCAGTGGCTGGGCGAGCTGTATCGCAAGTTCCATCAGACGTTCGTGCTGCTCGACAAGAAGCGCCGCGAGGACGTGGCGACCGATCACGGCGCCGACTTCAATCCGTTCGAGGCGCATCGCCGATCGGTCATCGCGCTGGAGGATCTGATCTCCGATCCGCGCCTCGTGGCCCACGCCGTCGAGGCCGGACTCGACCTCCTCGTGGTGGACGAGGCGCACCGGCTCGAGCGCGGTCCCGACGAGCCCGGGAACGATGCCTACCGCGCGGTGGCCCCTCTCGCGGGCGCCGCACGGCATCTGCTGCTCCTCTCGGCCACACCCCTCGAAGCCGACACGCACGGATTCTTCCGCCTCCTTGAGCTGGTGCGGCCCGACGCGTATCGCAGCGAGGAGGAGTTTCTGTCCTCGCTCGAGGAGGGACGGCCGCTTCCACCCTGCACCAGCGCGACCCGACGTGTGGACATCGGCGGGCTCCCGCCGCGCGTCCCGCTCCCCGTCGACCTCGATCGCGCGCCGCTGCAGGAGCGGCTGTCGGGCGACGAGAAAGAGGACGCGGAAGATCCTCGCATCGAGTGGCTGGTGCGCATGGCCCCCGCGTTCGCCCGCGGGGGCGCGGAAGAAGGGAAGACTCTCGTCTTCTGCCACGAGCGCGACACGCTCACGGCGTTGAAGGCGCGGCTGGAATCGGCGACGCGGCGAAGGATTGCGATCTTTCACGAGGAGCTGACTCCGGAGCGTCGCGACATGGAGGTCGCCGAGTTCCGGCGCGCCGAAGGCCCTGTTTTCCTCATCTCCACCGAGTGCGGCGGAGAAGGGCGCAACTTCGAGTTCTGCCGCCGGCTCATCCTGTTCGACCTGCCCACCGATCCCGCCCGGGTGGAGCAGCGGATCGGGCGGCTCGACCGCATCAATCGCACCACGCCGGTCGAGGTCGTCTACTTCCGTCCCCCGGAAGGCTTCGGTGCCGAGCTCGTGGAGCTTTACGAGCGCATCGGCCTCTTCCGCGAGCCGCTCGGCGGACTGGAGCGCTCGCTGTCGCACGTGGAAGAGGCGATTCAAAAAGCGCAGCGCTTCGCCAGGCGCGGGGTGCGGATGCCGGTGGACGAGATCGCGGCCGAGGTGCGCGCCGCCGCGGAGTTGCGGCAGACGGCGGTGTTTCATCACCTGCACGCGGGCGGGTATCGCGCGGAAGAGGCGGCCGGGATCCGCGCCCGCATCCCGAAGGAGCTCGACACCTCGATGGAGCGCTTCGTGCGCGAAGCGGCCGACCTCTTCGGCTTCGACACGGCGGCACGCCCCGGCGTGAAGACCTGGTACATCGAGTTCGGCTCGGACGCGCTGCTCGAGCACCTGCCCGGAGTGGCCGGCGGGTCGCGTTACCTCGGCACGTTCTCCCGCGACGAGGCAGTCGCGCGCGAGGAGCTGGACTTCTTCGCCTCGGGGCACGCGCTCGTGGAGGGAATATTCCAGGAGCTCGAAGATGGCGCACGCGGCCGCTCCGCCCTCCTGAGGCTCGAGCACACGGGACAGGATGCCTCCGGCCTCTTCTTCCTGATCCAGTCCGACGCCGGCTTTCAGGCGGTGGCCATCGGCCTGGACGGCAAGGTGCGGCGCGACTGGGCCGAGCTGCTGCTGAAGAACCGCTCGGTGCTGCACGGGCTGCGTGCCCACGAATGGCTCGCCGGTTTGAAGGGGCAGACCGCCGTGGCCCGCGACTGGCCCACGCTCTGCCGTGAGCTGGCCACGCGAGTCCGGAAGGCGGGGCGCGTGCTCTCGGCGGCGGGCTTCCGGCTCTATCCGGGGGCCTACACGCCGCAGAAAAACGGCCCCGCCGCGTAGACTGTTTCCCGCACCGGTTTCCAATTCGGGTTCTGAGCTGTCCAAGGTATGTGCCGCCCACACGACGGGCGCCGAGGAGATCGCATGAGCCGGATGTCCAGCCTTTCGAGCCGTATCCCCCTGTCGCGCCCGTTTCGCATCCTGTTCGGGCTGCTGCTCCTGCTCGGCCTGGGCCTCACCTGCGCGTCGGCGCTTCAGAGCACCAGCCAGCCGCGCCCGCGCGGACCGAAGAAGATCACCACACCCCCGAAGGGAGAGCCGATGACCGAGCCTGCGGATAAAGCCGCCTTCAAGGAAGTGGACCGGCTGATCCAGGACCAGAAGATGGAGGCCGCCTCTGCGCTCGTGATGAAGATCCTCGAGCAGGCCAGACGGGCGGGAGACGAGGCGACCTGGACCCGCGCCTTGATTCGCGAAGTGCAGCTCCGCACCGCGCTTCACGGCTACGAGACGTCGGTTCGATTTCTCAAGACCGAGCCCTGGCCGCAAGGAGCCCTCTCGCGCCTGACGCTCGAGCTTTTCTACGCGCATTCGCTCGTCACGTACCAGCAGGTGTACTCGTACGAGATCGGCACGCGCGAGAAGGTGGAGTCCAAGGGCGCCATCGACCTGAAGGCCTGGACGGGGGAGCAGATTCGCGCCGAGGCGGCCCGCGCTTATGCGAGCGCCTGGCAGCAGCGCGAGAAGCTGGGCCGCGAGCCGGTGTCGCGCCTCTCGGAATTCCTCGAGCCGAACAACTATCCGGCCGGCATTCGCGATTCGCTTCGCGACGCCATCTCGTATCTCTTCGTGGAGTTCCTGGCCGACACCGCCGGCTGGCGCCCCGAGCAGTCCAACGACCTGTTCCAGCTCGACCTGCCGGCCCTCATCGCGGGGAACTCGAAGGCCCAGGCCGTCGCGCTCGACGACCCGGCGGTTCATCCGCTCTTACGGATCGGCGCGATCCTGACGGACCTCGAGAGCTGGCACGAGGGCGACGGCGCGCGCGAGGGAGCGCTGGAAGCGCGTCTCGAGCGGCTGCGGCGCCTGCACGCGTCGTTCACGAAAGAGGCCGATCGCCAGCTGATCCGCAAGGATCTCGCGCGACGCCTCGCGACGTACCGCACGCTCCCGTGGTGGTCGACCGGGCAGGCCGAGCTCGCCGAGTACGTGCGGCAGGAGCCCTCGCCCGACAATCTCGTCCGCGCGCGGGCCCTGGCGGTCGCGGGCGTGAAGGCCTTCCCCGATTCGCCCGGCAGCCTGCGTTGCGCCTCCATCGTGGAATCCATCGGGGTTCCCGACTTCCAGCTCGCCGCGATGTCGAGCGACGGCCTCGCCCGCCGCTCGATCCAGGTCACTCACAAGAACATGGCGTCGATCACCTTTCGGGCCTACCCGATCGAACTCGAGAAGCGAGTCACGCAGGCCCGCGACTACCACCTCTTCCCCGCGGGGCCCGAGCTGGTGAAGCT
>JBDSFL010000132.1:0-3187 GCA_039919545.1 Thermoanaerobaculia bacterium
TGTCAGCGATCACAGCAAACCGCGGGAATCTGGACAGGAGCCGGTAGCACGGCTGAGGTAGGCAAGGTATTCCTTCGGCGGTGGATTGGCGATGAGCTCGTCGATGACCGGACGAAGGTAGGCAAGCGAGCGGATCGGCGGGAGTGGCGAAGCTGAAGCGGGACGACGCGTTCGTCGAGCAGATGCCAAGACGAGGGCCGCCAGGACGATGGAAGCCGGGACGCCCTCGCGGCACAGATGCAGAGCAAAGACGCGGTCGAAGGCGCGGGGTTTATCCGGAGTGTCGGCCAGGGCGACGTAGGCGGCCACGACGGCCCGGACAAAAGCGCGCTCCTCGGTGGTCACGGCCGCGCGGCTTTCCGAGGCGGCGAGCGGCGGTCGGCGGCTTCCATCTCGCTTTCGCGTGTCCTGTAGCTCTCGCCCTCGATGACGCTGACGTCGGCGTGGTGGGTGAGGCGATCGATCAGGGTGCGCAGACAGGCCGCGTTCGGGAAGGCCGTCCCCCAGTCCTTGAAGACCAGGTTGGTCGTGATGAGCGTGGAGCGAGAGGCCTCGTACCGCGGATTCAGGACGGTGTAGAGGAGGTCGGCGGCATGCTCGTCGTAGGAGAGATAGCCCAGTTCGTCCAGGCAGAGCAGGTGAGCGCGAGCGTACTTGGCGATCTTGCGACGACGCAGGAGCGGTGAGTCGACGGCGAGATCGTCCAGAAGCTCCGAGGCCGATCGAAACAGGACCGAGAAGCCGGCGTTGACTGCGGCGTCGGCCAGGGCCTTGGCAAACAGCGTCTTGCCCAGACCGTTGTTGCCGATGAGGATCAGGTTGTGGCCGCGGCGGACGAAGTCCAGCGTGAAGGCGCGTTCAATGAGGGGGCGGTCGATCTTCGTGGGCCAGGCCCAGTCGAAGTCGGCGACCGGCTTGAAGCGGCCGATGCGGCTGCGCTTGAGACGGCGCTGAAGGCTTCGATCGGACTTGTCGCTCGTCTCGATCTGGCAGATGTGCTCCACGAGCACGCGCGGAGTCCACTGCCCCTTGGTGGCGCGTGTGACGAGATCGTCGAGGCTCTGCGCCGTGGCGCGCAGGCCGATCTTCTCCAGAGCCGCGGCGAGGTCAGTCTTCGGTGTCTGGATCGTGCGTTGCGGCGAGGACATCGTAGGTCTCCAAACGTTGAGGCTCCAGGTGGATTGAAGAAAGCTCGGGTCGATCGGTGAGGTCCAAAGGAAGCGAGGGCTTCTTGCGGGCGGCTCTGCGGTTCTGCTCCAGCACGAGTTCGACCGAGGCGCTCGAAGGGGTCTGCCTTTGGAGAGCTTCGGTAAGAGCCAGCCGCAGCGCGTCCTGGCCATAGAGATCGAGCAGCTTGAGCAGACGCTTGGTCTCGGCGCCCACGGACAGCTGTCTCTTGGAGGCGGCCAGAAGGAATGCCTCGGCTTGCGGAGCGGCCTTTTGAAGACGCGTCAGAGGCGTGTACCCGATCGCCCGGCGCTTCCTGGCAATGAGAGCCTTGGCATGGGCCGGGTCCTCGATGACGACGTGTCGGTCCCAGCAGCGGACATGGGCGGCCACTTGCCTGTCACCATCGAGGATGCGTACGGCTTGGACCGTGGCGATAATGGTCAGGGTGCGGTAGATGGCTTCGGGCGGGATCGAGTAGTCGTTGAGATCGAAGCGGACGAACAGGGTCTTGTTGGCGCGGACCGTCTCGTGGTGATGCGCCTCGAAGGGATGCTTGGGCAAGGGGAGCAAGGCCGGACGCTCCGCTTCGAAGGCTTCTGCAACCGTGAGACGGTCGTCACCCGCCCAGGGCCGTTGGTGGGCGACCTCGTCCCGCCACTGAAGGGCCTGACGATTGAAATCGGCAAGCGTGGTGAAGGGACGGGCGGCGAAGAACGCGTGCCTGATGTACTGGATGGCGCGCTCCACGCGGCCCTTCTCGTTTCCCTTGGCCACGGCGCAAGGCCGCGGAGCCGTGTGGTAGTGGGCGCACAGGTCGAGGTAGGAGTTGTTGAAGCGGATCGTCCCGGCCATGCGTTCGAGCACGGCCGCTCGCAAGTTATCCGTCAGCAGGATTCTCGGGACCCCGCCGAGATCGTGCAGGGCGTGGACGTGCCCTTGCAGGAAGCTCGAAAGGGACTGGTCCAGGAAAAATTCCAGATACAAGGCCCGCGAGTGAGACAGCGTCAGGACGAAGCCGGAGAGCTTCCTCTGTGCCCGTCCGATCGTCACCGTCCCGAAGGAGGCCCAGTCCACCTGGGCCTGTTCGCCCGGGAAGACTCGCAGCGACAGGAATGCCTCGCGTGATGTCGGCCGCATGGTGGCCACCACGCGGCGTAGCTGCACGACGCTGCCCGGGTAGCCGCGCGCTCTGACCATGTCGTAAAGCCGCGTGGACCTCAGCGTCGGGTACTGGGCCAGAGTGCTCTTGACGAAGTCGCGGTAAGGATCGACCACGCTTGCCCTCTCGCCCGGCCGCGGACGGTGAAACGTGTCCGTCACGAGGGCCGCCTGGACGGTCTCGTAGTGCACCCCCAGGTGGCTCGCGATCGTCCCCACCTTCCAGTGCTCTGCGAAAAACAGCCTTCGAATCTCGACCTTCAGCTCGCTGCCGATCACCTCTCAGCCCCAGTTCGTGGTCGGTGTCGATGAGGGAACTGTGGCAACCGCAGACAGCACAGCCCCGGCCCTCACATCGCTCGGCGTGCAGTCTGCCTGTGGATCGTCGTGTTTCATCTTTCGCCTCCGTTTTCGCCCCTGCCTCCACGAGGCTCGGCGACCCACGCAGGCTGCCCTGATCCCCGGTCCCTGCGGAAGAGTGATCCGGCACGCGGTTTGGCAGGGCGAGTCTTTGCGCCCGGTATCGGCGCTGCCGGTCGCGGTGATCTTCCCGCGCCGCGGCGCTCTGCCGGTAGCGCCGATTCGCCTCTCGTCGCCGCCTCAGCTGACCCTCTCTCCGGCACTCCCGGCTGCCGTAGAGATTCTGGCGGTCGCACCCTTGGCAGATCTGAAACGGCCGCACGCAATGCCCGCATGAGCGCCGCCTCTGTACAGGCTCCATCGACATCCTGCCCCCTGGCCGGGCGCTGGACATCGACCGCCGCCTATGAAACCCTCACCACCTCGTTAGGTTTTGTTCAGGCTTCTGGCAGGAGCCGCCCTGGCTGCTTCAACAGCCAGGGTCTTCTTTGTCCCGGTA
>JBDSFL010000148.1:0-2876 GCA_039919545.1 Thermoanaerobaculia bacterium
AGAGCCAGCGCGGACCTGCGGTACTCGTCGAACGCGGCACGCTCGACGCTTTCCGCACGCAGCAGCGCGGCCTCGAGGTCGGCCAGCTCGTCGCGCTCGCGCCCGATCTGCTCGCGCTGCGCGAGCACCTCCTCGAGCGTGCCGCCGTACTTCCGCTTGAGCCTCGCCAGCGCGTCGAGGCGTTCCGCCAGCTGGGCCAGCCGCGCGGGATCGGCCTCGAGCCGCTCGATCTCTCGCGATACCGTCAATGCCGTGTCCGACGCGCGCTCGAGCAGCTCGGTCATCTCCTGCACGCGCGCCGCGTAGGCCGGGTCGATCTCGGCGAGCGACTGGAACGCGCGCCGCGCGACCGAAAGCGCGGTCAGCACGCTGCCGTCCTCGGACTCGAGCGCGGCGGAGACATCCGAGAGGAGCTGCCCCACCCGCTCGACGTTCGAGAGCACGGCCTTCTCGGCGCCGATCGTCTCCTCCTCGCCGGGCCTCGGCTTCACGACGTCGATCTCCTCGATCTGGAAGTCGAGCTGCTCGAGCCGGCGCGTGCGGTCGCGCCCCGCGCCGGCGATGCGCAGGCGATCCTCGTCCTTGAGTCGCCATTCGCGAAAGAGCTCGGCTGTTTTCTCGCCCAGCGATTCGAGCGCGGCGAAGCGGTCGACCAGCTCTCGCGGCGCCGAGGGATCGAGCAGGTCGCGCGCTTCGGCCTGCCCGTAGAGCACGAGGAGGCGCGGCGCGATCTCGGCCAGCGTCTTGAGCGAAGCGGGCGAGCCGTCGATGAAGAGGCGCCCCTTGCCTCCGGGCGCCACCTCGCGCCGCACGATCACCGGGAACGAACCGTTCGCCGCGCCTTCCTCGGCGAGCCCGGCTTCCTGCAGCGCGGCCAGCACGCGGGCGTCCTGGCATTCGAACGCCCCTTCCACGACGAGGCGTTCCGCTCCGGAGCGCACCAGCGAGGCGTCGGCGCGCTCCCCGGCGAGCAGAGACACCGCATCGACCACGAGCGATTTTCCCGCGCCGGTCTCGCCGGTCAGCACCGTGAGCCCCTCCCCCAGCGAAACCTGGACGTCCTCGAGGACGGCCAGGTCCCGGACGCGAAGGGAGGTCAGCACGGCGGCGGGTCGATCGTCAGGAAGAAGTCTTCGCGGAGGACGAGCCCTTGGACGAGCCCTTCTTTTTTGACGCCTTCGCGGGCACGCTCGCGGCCGCGCCGGAATCGGCCCGGTCACGCAGCCAGCGCAGCGTCATCGAGATGCCGAACGCCGTCGCGCCCACCGGATACCCCGCGTGGTCGCGTTCGAAATATGCAGTCGGCGCGATGTCCAGATGCGCCCACGGCGTCTTGGGATCCACGAATTCTTTGAGGAACATCGCCGCGTTGATCGAGCCGCCCCACCGGCCGCCGGTGTTCTTGAAATCGGCCCAGTCCGATCGGATGTTCTCCTTGTAGTCGTCCCACATCGGCAGGCGCCAGAGGCGCTCGTCGGTGCGCTCGCCGGCTGAGATCAGGTCTTCGACGAGGTCGTCGTGGTCGGAGTAGACGATCGCGGCCTCGAGGCCCAGAGCCACGACCGCGGCTCCGGTGAGCGTGGCGTAATCGAGGATGATTTCGGGCTTCCACTCGGCGGCGTAGTCGAGAGCGTCGGCCAGCACCACGCGCCCTTCGGCATCGGTGTTGTCGATCTCGGCCGTCTTCCCGTTGCGGAACCGGACGACGTCGCCCGGCTTGTAGGCCGAGCCCGAGGGCATGTTCTCGGTGAGAGGCATGAGGCCCACGAGATTGACCGGCAGCTCGAGATCGGCCGCGGCCAGCAGCACGCCGACCACGGTGGCCGCGCCCATCATGTCCCACTTCATGTCGCCCATGCGGTCGGCGGGCTTGATCGAGATGCCGCCCGAATCGAAGGTGATTCCCTTGCCCACGAGAGCCACGGGCCGATCACCCTTGCGGCCGCCGTGGTATTCGAGAACGACGAAGCGAGGCTCCTCGACGGAGCCCTGGTTCACGGCGAGCACGCCGCCCATGCGCTCCTTGGCGATCGCTTTCTTGTCGAGCACCGTGACCGTGAGGCCGCGCGCCTTGCCGTGCTTGCGCGCCTGGTCGGCGAACTCGCGCGGGGTCATGTCGTTCGACGGAGTGTTCCCGATGTCGCGCACCAGTCGGGCCACCTCGGCCACGGCGCCTGCCTCCTTGGCCTCGTGCTCGGTCTGCGCGCGGTCGACGCCGGCCCACGGGCCGGTGGCAGCGTTGATCCGGACGAGCTTGAGGGGAAGCTTGTGTGCGGGATCTTCTTTGGAAGTCTTGTAGCGTCCGAACGTGTAGTCCGCCAGGAGCGCGGAACGGAGCAGGAAGTCGCGGCTTTCGGCGGGGCTCATCCGCTTGAGGACGAACGGGAGATCCAGGATGGCCGAGGTCTCGCCGTTGCGCGCGAGCGCCTTCAGCGCCATGCGCACGACGCCGCGCGCCTTGCGGGGGGAAAGCTCGGTCTTCTTGCCGATGCCGAAGACGTAGAGGCGATCGGCCGGACCTTCGGCTCCGAGGGGAACGGTGTAGACGGACCCTTCCGACCCGGCTTCGGCAGGCGCGCCGGATCGTGCGGCTTCGCGCACTTCCGCGGGGATGAAGGAGAACGAGTCTCCCTTTTCGGGTGCCGTCGCGAAGGTGACGAACGCATCCGTGCGCCCGGCCTTCCCGGTCTTTCTTTCGTCGCGAATCTCCAGCTTCAATTCGGCTCCTTGGGAGGGCGTTCGAACCGGCCGGAGTCTAGCAGCCCATGGAGAAGGAATCGTGCGCAGCCTGGCTCGCCCGCGGCCGCGCCCCGCGGCCTTCGAACCTGTCTAAGATGACGCCGCATGAGACAGGCACTCGAATCGACGTCGCTGCC
>JBDSFL010000182.1:0-5376 GCA_039919545.1 Thermoanaerobaculia bacterium
GCGCTTCGACACGCCTCGTACCCGGAGATCGGCGTGCGCCGAACGCGCCGCGTCGTCGATACGAGAGAGGTCATCGCGGCGCTCTCGAGGATCTTGCTGTGCCGTCATCGCAGCCTCGAGATTCAGCGGCGCAAGATCCTCTAGGCCGTCGACGCCGATCCCCGGGCACGAGGCTCTGGGCATCGCACATTGCGAGCGGACGAAGAGAGGGAACGTGGGAGGGGACTAATAAAAGCAGGGTCGAGTCGCTGCGCGACATCGACAGAAGACTGTCGAACCGTGCCCGGTTTCGATTCTCGGTTCCGATCGCCCGAGCACGAAAGCGAGCGACGCAATCATTCTCGACGTACCGACTTGAACGGGAACATGACGGCGCGGGAGCGATCCTTCACGCATGCCAAAGGCGCGAACAACACGAGAGCACGACGACGACAGCATTGATACGAGCCGAGCTCATATCCATCTGCGATGCGCTTCGTAAGCGCGGCGCCGCCCAGCGGCAGCGTGTTCAGCTGTTCCAAAGTCCCGTTGCGGTCCTCCTCGCGATGACTCTACCCGAGCGCGTGCTCTTCGCTACGTGGCGTTCCGCTTGGTGGAAAGCTCGTCGGGAGGAGGCGATTTCGTCCGGCGACGTTGGGAGGAGATGCGCCGCGAGACCTTGAGGATTCGGGGTTCTCACAGCATCTCCGTACAGAAGCGCGGCCTGAGTCTTTCCCCAGTTTCTACTTGGCCGCGCTGATCGCCGGTCGAAATCGTCTCCTCCCGGCGAGCGGTTCGAAGCGCTCGATCATCACGATGAGTGCGGGCGTGCTCCTCGGGTCATCGCATTTGTGTCGGGACCAAGAGCTCGTCGGAGGCGCGCTCCGTCCTGGCGGCCTAGGACCGAGATGCCGCGCACGAACAGTGAGGCAGAGTGCGCGAACCACAATCTCGGTCCGAGAGGCGCGGGCTGACACCCCCCTCGCTTCAACTGGCCCGCGCCGTTCGCCAGGACGGAGTGCGCCTCCGGCGGGCGGCTCCAGCAAAAGGCGGAGGCATCGTGCTCCCGCATCCCGGCATTCGATTTCCGGCCCTGGACTTGCACCAAACCCGCCAACCAAGCCTTGTCACGCCACATTCATCTTGCGTTTGCATTTTTTTCTTGCTTGTTTCAAATAAGTCAGTTCTCATAACCCGCACTGGCCCGTGGCATTCCGTGGCGACCCCCGGAACCCTCGTTTAGGCGCACGGATTTTTGGTAAGGAGGTCTCTTCCATTTCCGACCCACGGGGCCCTAACGGGGAAACGGCCCCACCGAAGCCTCAGGAAGTTCCGGAGCCGGTAAAGGTTTCCCGAAACCCAACCACGGCGAACGAGACGGGCCAATCCGGCCGGCTCGGGTTCGCGAATTCAAGAAGCGGTCGTAGAAACGACCACGGAGATCTCGATGTACACGGATAAGTCCATCCCTTGCGTTGATTGCGGCGCCCCTTTCATCTTCTCGGCGAACGAACAGGAGTTCTACGCTCAGAAGGGCTTCTCCAACGAGCCCAAGCGCTGCAAGAACTGCCGCGACAAGCGCAAGAGCGGCGGATTCGGCGACGGTGGAGCGCGCTCGCTCTACAACGTCACCTGTGACGCTTGCGGCAAGCCGGCCCAGGTTCCCTTCAACCCGACCAACGGCAAGCCGGTCTACTGTCGCGACTGCTATCGCGACCGGCGTCCCGCCACCGGCGGACGCTGAGCTGATCGGGGGTTCTCGATCTCCTTTCCCGCCATGAGGAGGGAAAGGGGAAAGAGTCGCGAAGTCCCCGGCCACCGCGGTTCGATCGAGCCACCCGGCCCGACGGCCGAGGCTTGAAGAGCTCGTCCTTGGAGTCTCGAGCGGGAGCGGACAATGCGTCTGCTCCCGCTCTTTTTGCATCCGGCCATTCGTTATAAAGTCGTGAGGCGATGAATCTCGTTTCTGCCCGAACCCTCGCCGTTGCCGAGTCCGCGCTCGAGCTGATCGGAAATACCCCGATCGTCCGCCTCGGGCGCTTCTGTCCTTCCGACGCGGCCGAGGTGTGGGCCAAGTGCGAGTTCATGACGCCTGGGGGTTCGGTGAAGGACCGGCTCGGCCTCGCCATGATCCTCGACGCCGAGAAGCAGGGAAGGCTCATGCCGGGCGGCACGATCATCGAGCCCACCGCGGGGAACACCGGCATCGGCCTGGCCCTCGTGGGCGCCGCGCGCGGCTACCGCGTCATCCTCTGCGTGCCCGAAAAATATTCGATCGAGAAGCAGCGCGTCATGGCGGCCCTCGGCGGCACGGTCGTCCTCACCCCGAATGACGAGGGGATGAAGGGGGCCATCACCAAGGCGCACGCGCTCGCGGCCGAGATCCCCGGCGCCTACGTGCCGCAGCAGTTCGCGAACCCGTCGAATCCGAAAGCGCATTACGACACCACCGGCCCCGAGATCTGGGAGCAGATGGAAGGCCGCATCGACGCCATCGCCATCGGCTGCGGCTCCACCGGCACGTTCGTCGGCGTGGCGCGCTACCTGAGCGAGAAGCTGCCGAACCTGCTTCGCGTCGCCGTCGAGCCGCAGGGCTCGATCCTCGCCGGCGGCCCGTGCGGTTTTCACAAGGTCGAGGGGATCGGCCTTTCCTTCCTTCCCGAGATCCTGGACCGCACCCTGATCGACGAGATCATCACCATCGACGACGCCGAGGCCTTCTCCTGCGTGAAGGAGCTGGCCCGCACCGAGGGTCTCCTGGTTGGGGGCTCGTCCGGCGCGAACATCGCCGCGGCGCGCCGTCTCGCCCAGCGGCTCGGGCCAGGCAAGCGCGTCGTCACGCTCCTTCCCGACAGCGCCGAACGCTACCTGAGTCAGGGGATTTTCGATTGAGCAAACACACGGATCAGAAGAACACCGACCAGATCGCCACGCAGAAGCTCGTCGCCATCCCCGACCGGCGCACGGGCTTCTCCACCCTCTGCATCCATGCGGGGCAGGATCCGGAGCCCTCGACGGGCGCGGTGACCGTGCCGATCTTCCAGACCTCCACCTACGTGCAGGAGTCCTTCGGCAAGCCCAAGCTCGGCTACGAGTACGCGCGTACGAAGAACCCCACGCGGCTCGCGCTCGAGGAGCTGCTGGCCGCCCTCGAAGGGGGCGTCAGCGGGCATGCCTTCGCCTCCGGCATGGCTGCCACGACGACGCTGATGCTCAGCTTCGTGAAGGGGGGCGATCACGTTCTCGTGAGCCGTAACACCTACGGCGGCACCTACCGGTTCTTCTCCAAGATCCTCACGAACTTCGGCGTCTCGTTCGACTATGTCGACACGACCGATCTCGTGGCCGTGCGCGCGGCCGTGCGCCCCGAGACGCGCATGCTCTTCATCGAGACCCCCACCAATCCCACGATGGAGATCTCGGACCTCGCCGGGCTCGCTCAGATCGCCCGCGATGCATCCGCATCCTGCGGGGTCAAGGTGCGCGTCGTCGTGGACAACACGTTTGCCACGCCCTGCTTCCAGAAGCCGCTGGCTCTGGGCTGCGACGTCGTCGTCCACTCGACCACGAAGTACCTGAACGGCCATTCCGACTCCGTCGGCGGCGGGGTCATCTGCGCCGACGCCGAAGACGGCGCCAAGATCGGATTCGCGCAGAACGCCGCGGGAGGCATCCTCTCGCCGTTCGATTCTTTTCTCGTCACGCGCGGCATCAAGACGCTCCCGGTCCGCATGAAGGCGCACGACGCCAACGGCCGCGCGGTGGCGGAGTGGCTCACCACGCAGAGCAAGGTCAAGCAGGTCATCTATCCCGGGCTCGCCTCGCATCCCGGCCACGCGCTGGCAGCCAAGCAGATGTCCGGCTTCGGCGGCATGATCTCGTTCGACCTCGGCTCGGAAGAGGCCGCGCGCCGCTTCCTGAACCGCGTCGTCATCTGCGCGCTGGGCGAGTCGCTCGGAGGCGTCGAGAGCCTGATCTCGCATCCCGCCACGATGACGCACGCCAGCGTCGAGCTCGACGAGCGCACCCGCCGCGGCATCACGCCGGGTCTCGTGCGTGTGTCCGTGGGCATCGAGGATATCGAGGATATCTTGGCTGACCTCGAGCAGGCGCTCGAGGCCATCTAGGCAAACCGGCGATAAGGGCCCGCTGGCGGCGTTGTCGTTCGGTCGGCTTCGCTCGACGTAGCTCCGCTACGCCTTCACTCGCCTTCCTCCTCCGCCTTGCCATCGAACCCTTCTCCCCGGTTTGCCCCGCGTTTGACGCGTCGGGACCGGACTATTGGTTTGAGCCGGATCGGATTCAATAGGTGTGCGCCGGATCGGACACCTTTCCGGTCGTCTGGCCAAGCAGAGCTCGTCGTGGACGGCGCTCAGCTTCCGCTGAGCGGTTCCGTGCCTCAGAACTCGTCGGCGTCGAGGGGATCGGGCGCGCCCGAGGAGGATTCGTCGACCCAGCGCGCGAAGGCCGCATCCGCGAACGACGCGGGGAAGCCCAGGATCTCCGGGAGCTCGTAGACGTTCAGCTCGCGCATGGCCGCCTTCACTGCTTCCAGCCGCCGCTCGACCGTCTTCACGAGGAGCAGGAATTCGCCGTCGTCGTTGACGCGCCCCTTCCATCGGAAAACGGAGCGGACGCCGGGCAGGATGTTCACGCAGGCCGCGAGGCGGTTGGCCACGAGGTAGTGCGCGATGTCGAGCGCCTGCTGCTCGGTGCCCACCGTGGTCACGACCACCAGCACGCGCGCCGCGGCGGTCGCCTTTGCCGCCGGCTTGCGCGTGCGCCGGACGCCGGGGGAGGAGGAGCTCGCCGCGGGGGCAGCCGTCCGCGTGGAACGTACTGGAACCTTCCGCTTCGCCGGCTTGTTCCGAGCGGCGGTTCTTCGGGCGGCTCCGGCTCGGGGGGTAGGGATCTTCATCAGGAGGCCAAGGTAGGAGAGGAGCGGGGGCGCGTCAAGTTCGAGGGAATGCGCCGCCGGCTCTTTGTGTTACCTTGAAAAGAAGGGGGCGTCCCGGTTTCGACGGGGCATTCAGCGATCGAGGAGCACGCCGAGCATGCCGTTTGTCTCGTAAAAACGACGGCAAAATTTAGCTGCCAATAACAGCGAACTCGCACTCGCAGCTTAATTAAGCTGTGACGGGAACCGGATAGCTCGCCCGAGGCGCTTCGGTTCTTGTTGCCAAAATCGGGCTGGGGTCGACTCCGCCATCTGAAGAGGCGACCCGAGAAATTCAGGTTCGCCGCCGCGCCGGCCGTCCGGACCCGAAGGCGCGGCGGTTAAAAAAAGAGTCTGGACTGAGCGTGGAGAATCTCGACGTTAGGGCGCTTCGGACGGGGGTTCGACTCCCCCCGCCTCCACCACTTTCTCGCTACGCGAGAAAGTGGTTCCGGCTTGCC
>JBDSFL010000200.1:0-12251 GCA_039919545.1 Thermoanaerobaculia bacterium
CAGGAAGACGAAGATGACGAGCACGACGAGCGCGAGCGCCAGCAGCAGCGTGAAGCGCACCTCGTCGATCGACTCGCGGATCACGAGCGAGGAGTCGTAGGCGACGTCGAGCTTCATTCCCCTCGGCACCTGCTCGAGCAGCTGAGGCAGGCTCTTCTTCACCGTCTCGGCCACCTCGAGAGTCGAGGCGCTGGCTTGCTTGACGATGCCGAGCCCCACCCCGGGGAGACCGTTGTACCGGATGATCGAGCGATCCTCCTCCGCGCCCACCTGCACGTCGGCGACGTCGGACAGGCGCACGGGGCGATCGCCGCGCTGCGCCGGAAGATCGAGCCGAAGCCCTCGGGTGTGGCCAGCTCGCCCTGCGTCCGCACCGAGAATTCGCGCCCCTCGCCTTCCACGCGGCCGGAGGGAATCTCGGCGTTCTGCGCCTTGATCGCGTTGTCCACGTCGACCACCGTGAGCCCGTAAGCGGCGAGCCGGACGGGATCGATCCAGACGCGCATCGCGTATTTCCGCTCGCCTCCGATGATGACGGAGCCGACGCCCGGCATGCGCTGGAGGCGTTCCTTGAGCACCACGGCGGCCACGTCCGAGACCTGCAGGTTGCTGTAGCCGCCGCCGTAGAGCGCGAGCCACATCACCGCCTCGGCATTGGTGTCCACCTTGGCCACGATGGGCTCCTCGGCCTCCTGCGGCATGCGACCGCGGATTCGCGACAGCTTGTCGCGCACGTCGTTCGCGGCCTGATCGACGTTCCGCTTCAGCGTGAACTCGATCGTGATCTGCGACACCTGCTCGGCGGAGGACGAGCGCAGCAGCTTCACCCCCTCGAGCGTGGCCAGCTCCTCTTCCATGATCTGCGTGATCTCGGCTTCGACGACCGACGGGGCCGCACCCCGGTAGACCGTGGTGATCGAGACCACCGGCGGGTCGATGTTCGGGTACTCGCGCACCGGCGTGCGGAAGAAGGAGAGCGCGCCGAAGAGCACGATCGTCACGCTCATCACGGTGGCGAGCACCGGACGGCGGACCGAGATCTCGGAAAGCTTCATGTCAGTGCCCCGTTCCCCCCGCGGGAGTGGAGGTGGCAGGCGATGCCGGAGATGGCTCCGGCTCGATGGGCTGTATTTTCGCGCCTTCGAAGAGCTTCTGGTGCCCCGCCCTCACGATGCTCTCGCCGGCCTTCAGGCCGCTGGTCACCTCGACGGTGCCGGGCTGCCTGGCTCCGAGCGTCACCTCGCGGCGCGTCACCGTCTGGTCGTCCTTGACCACGTAGACATAGTTTCGCTCGCCCTCGGCGAACAGCGAATCGTCGGGAACGCTGAGGGCCGCGGCGCGCTGCGTGAGCACGGCCGTGACCTCGGCCGACATGCCGGGCGACAGCTCACCTTTGGGATTGGGGATCAGGGCCACCACGCGAGCGGTGCGCGTGCCCGGGTCGAGGGAGGGGTCGATCAGGCTCACCTTGCCGGTGAACTTCCTCGCGGGAAACGCCACCGCGGTGACCGTCACCGCCGCGCCGTTCTTCATGGCAGGGCGGTGACGCTCGGGGATTGAGAAAGCGAGCTTCACGGGGTCGATGCGGGAGAGCGTCGTGATGACGTCACCGGTGCGCAGGAAGGCGCCGGGCGAGACGAGCCGCTGCCCGAGCACGCCGTCGAACGGAGCGAGGATCCTGGTCTTTTGCAGCCGCGCGCGTGCGACGTTCACGTTCGCGTCGGTCACCTTCAGCGTGGCCTCGGCGTTGTCCTTGTCCTGCGTCGAGGCGATCTTCTGTCCGGAAAGATCCTCCATGCGCTTGAACATCAGCTTCGCCTGATCGCGCAGGGCCTCGGTGCGGCGGGCTTCCGCGGCCGGCTCGCTGTCGTTCAGGATCGCGATGGGCTGGCCCTTGCGCACCCGCGCCCCTTCGGTGAACGGCAGCTCCTTCACCACCGCGTCGATCTCGGTGGCCACCTTCACGCTTTCGGCCGGCTCGACCGTGCCGAGCGCCTGCAGCGACTCGGTGACGGTGCCGCTTGTCACGGAGACCACCTCGACAGCGGTGGGAGGCGGGCCGGCAGGCGCAGCGGCCGGCTTTTTCCCTCCGCACCCTCCGGTGACGGCCATCAGGATGGCGATCGCCAGGAAAGTACCGAGCGGACGGGCGGTGAAGTCTGTACTCATCGCGGTTCTTATAGCACCGCACGTGGGCAATAATCGACGGCATCTCGGATCTCATCGACCTCACGGCGCAGTTCGGGCAGATCGACGTCTACCTCTTCGACCAGCTCCTGCGCGGCCGCATCCGGGCGGGGCACTCGATCCTGGATGCCGGTTGCGGGCACGGGCGCAATCTCGTGTACTTCCTCCGCAACGGCTTCCCGGTCTTCGGCCTGGATCCCGACCCGGGTGCAATCCGCTCGGTACAGGCCCTCGCGCTGAGGCTGGCGCCTGGCCTTCCGTCGATGAACTTCCGGGCGGAAGCGGCCGAGTCCACCAGCTTTCCCGAGCACACCGCGGACGTGGTTCTCTCCAACGCCGTGCTTCACTTCGCGCGCGACGAACAGCATTTCCGCGCCATGCTGCTGGGCTCCTGGCGCTTGCTGAAGCCGGGCGGCCTCTTCTTCTCCCGCCTGGCCTCCTCGATCGGCATGGAGGAGCGCCGCTTCACGCCGCTCGGCGCGGGACGCTTTCTCCTGCCCGACGGATCGGAGCGCTTCCTGGTGAACGAGCCCATCCTGGCAGAGCTTGCGGGCTCGCTCGGCGCTCGGCTGCTGGATCCCGTGAAAACGACGGTGGTCCAGGACCAGCGCTGCATGACCACCTGGGTGCTCCGCAAGCCGGACTGAGCAGCGGGCACGGGCGGCGACGACGCCTCGAACCAGCCTCCGGCTCAGTCCGCCATCGGCTCGGAAAAGGTTTTGCGATCTTCCAGGCGGATGGCGGTCAATGTGCCGCCCCACACGCAGCCGGTGTCGAGGCCGATCAGGCCCGGAGTCAGCTTCAGCCCCAGCGCCGACCAGTGCCCGAAGACGATGGCGGGCTCGCGCCGCCGTCTGCGCCGCCGCGTGAACCAGGGACGGCAGCCGGCAGGGGCGTCCTCGGGCGGTCCGCTGAAGCGGCCGCAGAGCCGGCCGTCGGACGCGCAGGTCCGGATGCGAGTGAGGATGCTGGCAGCGAGCGCGCGGCGGCGCGCCGCCGACATGCGCGACTCCCAGCTCCCGTTCTTCACGAGCTTCAAGCGCTCGAGAAAGCGCTGGTGGAACGCGCCGCGCAGCTCGGCCTCGATGCCCGCGGCCAGCGCGGCGGCGTCATCGATCCTCCACTGCGGGAGGAGACCCGCGTGCACCAGCACGTGCTTCCCCTCGCGGTGAAGGAGCGGGCGGGATCTGAGCCACTCCAGCAGCGGACCGCGATCGCGGGCCGACAGGATCTCGTCGAGGGTGTCCCCCGGCTTGGCCGGCTCGATTCCCTCGGCGCGGCTCAGCAGGTGGAGGTCGTGATTCCCGAGTACCGTGGTGACCGCCGGGCCCGCCGCGCGCGCCCAGCGCAGCATCTCGAGCGAGCGTGGACCCCGGTTGACGAGATCCCCCGTGAGCCAGATGCGATCGCGGCCATCGCGGAAGCGGATGCGCTCGAGCAGCCGCTGGAAGGTGGTGAAGCAGCCCTGCACGTCGCCGATCGCGTAGGTGGCCACGGACGAGATGTTGGGCGAGCGCCCGGGGAATCTCAAGGCGGGCGCGGAAAATGCGGATTCGCTACTTCGTTCCCTTGCCGTTTCCGATGCCGTTCTCGACCTGGAAATCGGCACCGGGATGGATCTCCAGAAACGGGCCGTCGGTGTCGACGACGACCGGACCGCCGACGGTGACCCTGGATTCGGGAGTGATCTCGCGCTTCGCGGCGATTTCCTGCGCTTTCGTCTTCGGCCAGATCTCGATCCTGAGAAAGCGTCCGGGTTTGGCCTGCTTGCCGTTGATCTCCGCCTTCACCAGACGCAGGTCGAGCGTGAAGTAGCCGCCGCTGGACCCTTGCGCCTTCCGCACGGGAATGCCCACCACGGCCGCATCGCAGCCCGTGTCCCACCAGCCGGAAATACCCAGCTTCTTGATGGGGGTCGTGAGCGCGCTGGTGACGACGTCGATGTCGTCGAGACCCTCCTGCGGCTTTTTCGAGAGCCGGCGCAGCGTGCGGGCCACGTGGCAGGTTGCTCGCTTCACCCCGGGCTGGCGCAGCTCGGCGGGCACGATGTACGTATGCGCACACCCCGACAGGAGAAGCCCGAGCGCGAGAGAAAGGAGGCGGGCTGCTGGTGCGGCGCGGCGTGATCCGGTCCGGATTCGGAAATCATCCAAGCTCATTTTCGCTTTCGGGCACCGCAACACTCGTGCCGTGTTCATTCGAGAAACGTGAACTCCAGCACCGGGTGAAGCTCGAAACCGGTCGGTGACGCCCCCGGCTGCCAGTGGGTCGAATCGAAGAAACCCACGCCCGTGACCTCGACAGGATATCCCTCCGGCGGGATGGGCTCATGAGCGGCGATCGCCTTTCGCATGGCCTTGAATGCCGGCTCCAGGCCTGCCGCCCGCCCTTCGTCGGGTGCCGGGATCTCCACGATCATCGAGTAGCTGTGATCGGCGGGCTCCGTGATGACGAGGTGATAGTCGCGATCGAATTCGCGATGAAGGGCGATGAGCCGGGCGCGCACGCGATAGACCGTGAGCTCGTAGGGGCGGATGCGCCCGTGGCGCGGATAGAAACCCTGCGGCGCCGGAATCCGCGAGAGCTCGGCCACGGTGCTCGGCACGGGCGTTCGGTTCACGCGCTCGCGTTCGGGGTCGGACATCGACTTGACCGACCAGCGCCAGTGGCTGATCGACCGTTCGAGCGCCAATGCCAGCACGAGCGCCGCGACCAGGAGCACGAGCACGATGCGGCGCCGCGAGCGCCTCGTCACCGGGATCGGGAGCTCGGACACCGCCACGCGATTGCATGATGCCTCACGGCCTGCGAGACGACGCCGCGAAGCTCGGATTGAAAAGGAAAGGAGGCGCCGAGGCGCCTCCTTTCAACCCACGGCCGATCGGGCCGCGATTCAGTAGCGGTAGTTCTCGGCCTTGAACGGCCCGTCCGCGGGGATGCCGAGATAGCTCGCCTGCTTGTCGGTCATCTTCGTCAGCTTCACGCCGAGGTGGCCGAGGTGGAGGCGCGCCACTTCTTCGTCGAGGCGCTTGGGCAGGACGTACACCTCGTTCTTGTACTCGCCCTTGTTGGCCGAAAGCTCCAGCTGCGCCATGACCTGGTTGGTGAACGAGGCCGACATCACGAAGCTGGGATGCCCCGTGGCGCAGCCCAGGTTCAGCAGGCGGCCCTCCGCCAGGATCATCACGCTGTGGCCGTCGGGAAACTTCCACTCGTCGTACTGCGGCTTGATGTTGATTCGCTCGATTCCCTCGACCGCCTTCAGGCCCGCCATGTCGATCTCGTTGTCGAAGTGCCCGATGTTGCCGACGATCGCCTTGTCCTTCATCTGGGCCATGTGCTCGACCGTGAGCACGTTCACGTTGCCCGTGGTGGTGATGAAGATGTCGGCCGTCTTCACGACGTCCTCGATGACGTTCACCTCGTAGCCTTCCATCGCGGCCTGGAGCGCGCAGATGGGGTCGATCTCGGTGATCACGACGCGGGAGCCCTGGCCGCGCAGCGCCTGCGCGCACCCCTTGCCCACCTGCCCGTACCCGAACACCACGGCGACCTTGCCGCCGAGCATCACGTCGGTGGCGCGGCAGAGGCCGTCGGTGAGCGAGTGGCGGCAGCCGTAGACGTTGTCGAACTTGCTCTTGGTGACCGAGTCGTTGACGTTGATGGCCGGGAACAGCAGCTTGCCCGCGGTGGCCATCTCGTAGAGGCGGTGCACGCCCGTGGTCGTCTCCTCGCTCACGCCGCGCAGGCTCTTGGCCATGCGCGTGAAGCGCGTGGGATCGCTCTTCAGCTCGCTGCGCAGCAGCTCGAGGATGACGCCCCACTCCTCGGAATCGTTCTTGGCGTCGAAGGCGGGCACGACGCCCGATTTCTCGAACTCCACGCCCTTGTGCACCAGGAGCGTGGCGTCGCCGCCGTCGTCCACGATGAGCGTGGGGCCGCTGCCGTCGGGCCAGGCCAGCGCCTCACCCGTGCACCACCAGTACTCCTCCAGCGTCTCGCCCTTCCACGCATAGACGGGAATGCCCTTGGGCGCTTCCGGCGTGCCGCCCGTCTCGGGACGGCCCACGACGACGGCCGCGGCGGCGTGGTCCTGCGTGGAGAAGATGTTGCACGAGACCCAGCGCACGTCGGCGCCCAGCTCGGCCAGCGTCTCGATGAGGACGGCGGTCTGCACCGTCATGTGGAGGCTGCCCATCACGCGCTCGCCGCGCAGGGGCTTGGCGGCGCCGTGGCGCGCGCGCAGGGACATCAGCCCGGGCATCTCCTGCTCAGCCAGGCGGATCTCCTTGCGGCCGAACTCGGCGAGGGAAAGGTCTGCGACCTTGAAAGGGGCGCGGGCGGCAGCCGTGGCCGCGGCAGTGACATCCGGAGAGGTGAGTGTGGTCGACATGGTGCTCCTTCGGGCGTGCGAACCCGGACGGAGTCTCACTCGGCGGCCCGCTCGCTGTCAAAAACCGCCGCGACCGAAGGAGAAGCGAAGAAAACGCCCCGAGAAGCGATCTCTGCTTGGAAAGCAGGATAGCTGGAAGGAACGAACCCTCCAGCCGCCATTTTTCTTCGATCGGGCTTCATAATGAACATTCGTTGTGAGGACATCATGAATATCCTGAATCCGTCGCTCGGGACGTCCTACGAGCTCGACGCGCGCTCGCGCGAGATCGTCGAGAAAACCGTCGCCTTCTTCGAGGCCAAGGGTAGGAAGCGCCTGCGCGCGGACGACCTGGACCGCGTCTGGTATCGCGACTTCCTCGATTTCATCGACGCGGAGAGCGCCTTCGCCGACCTGCTGACGCCGCCGGCCTACGGCGGACCGGAAAGCCGCTGGGACACGTACCGGAACGCCGCCTTCAACGAGGTGCTCGGGTTCTACGGGCTCTGCTACTGGTACGCCTGGCAGGTCTCCATCCTGGGCCTCGGGCCCGTGTGGATGAGCCCGAACGAGGAGCAGAAGCGGCACGCGGCCGTGCGGCTGAAGGAGGGCGGCATCTTCGCGTTCGCCCTCTCGGAGCGTGAGCACGGCGCGGACATCTACGCGACGGGGATGACGCTCACGCCACAGGAAGACGGCACGTTCCGCGCGAACGGCAGCAAGTACTACATCGGCAACGCCAACGAGGCCGCGCTCGTCTCGGTGTTCGGCAAGATACCGGGTGCGGCCGGCACTGTCGGCAGTGTCGACACCGCCGGCACAGCCGACGAATACGTCTTCTTCGCCACCGACCCGAAGCAGCCGGGCTACGAGCTACTGGGCAACGTCGTGGCGAGCCAGTCGTACGTCGGCGCGTTCAACCTGAACGACACGCCCGTGGCCGCCGACGCGATCCTGATGCGCGGCAAGGACGCGTGGGACGCCGCGCTGAACACCGTGAACATCGGCAAGTACAACCTGGGCTGGGCCTCCATCGGCATGTGCGCGCACGCGTTTCACGAGGCGCTGAACCACGCCGTGGCACGGCGCCTCTACAACATGTCGGTCACGGACTTTCCCCATGTGAAGCAGATGTTCACCGACGCGTGGGCCCGCCTCGTGGCGATGAAGCTCTTCGCGCTGCGCGCCTCGGACTACCTCCGGTCGGCCTCACCCGAGGACCGGCGCTACCTCCTCTACAACCCCGTCATGAAGATGAAGGTGACGACCGAGGGGGAGAAGGTGATCGACTTGCTCTGGGACGTCATCGCGGCCAAGGGCTTCGAGAAGGACGGCTACTTCGAGATGGCCGCGCGCGACATCCGTGCGCTGCCCAAGCTCGAGGGGACCGTGCACGTGAACATCGCACTCATCGTGAAGTTCATGGCGAACTACTTCTTCGCGCCGGCGGGCTACGCCGATGTGCCGCGCCGCACCGACGCCACCCACGACGAGTTCCTCTTCCGGCAGGGGCCCGCCAGCGGGCTCGGCACCGTGCGGTTCCACGATTTCGCGCCCGTGTACGCGCGCTTCGGCGAGCTGAGCAACGTCGCGCTGTTCCGCGAGCAGATCACCGCCTTCCGCACGCTGCTCGCCACGGCCTCGCCCTCGGACGCGCAGGCCAAGGACATCGACTTTTTGCTGGCGCTCGGCGAGCTGTTCACGCTCGTGGTGTATGGGCAGCTCGTGCTGGAGAACGCCGAGCTGATGACTGTGGACCACGACACGGTGGACCAGATCTTCGACTTCATGGTGCGCGATTTCTCCCGCTACGCCCTGCAGCTGCACGCCAAGCCCAGCTCCACGCCGCGGCAGATGGAGCTTTGCCTGGGTGCGATTCGCAAGCCGGCGGTGCAGGACGAGCGGAGCCGCCGCGTCTGGAAGGAGAAGGTCCTTCCCCTTCACGGCACCTACCGGATGAACGAGTAGACGGCTGTCCGGGTCGGAGCGCGAAACCTCGCGGCGCACGTAAGGCGTATAAACGAGCTGGAGGCTCGGATGGACCCGCACGGTGACCCCGGAACCAACCTGGATCAGGGGATCCGCCGCATCCAGACGGCGCTGGGGCCGGGAGCCCCGAGCAACGGCCTCGTGGCCCCCGTGCCAACGCGGGCCGAGACGCGGGCGCTCGAACGAGCCCGCAGGCGCCGCAGCCGGTACGAGGAACAGGCCCAGCGGTGGGGCCAGTGGCGCTCCGAGAGACACGAGGACGACTCCGAGCACGGGCTCGGAACCGGCATCGTGCAAGGAATCGCCGCGCTGGCCATCGGCGGGTTCGCGCTCGTGCATCCGAACCTGTGGTGGCTGTTTTTTCCGGCGGTGGGTTTCGGCACCACCTCGGCGCGCCAGATCTCGCGCGCGGTGCGCGGATGGAAGACCGCGGCCGCCGGGCCCGCTGCACCCGCTGCACCCACAGCGCTTCCCGCGCCCGCATCGGCCTCGGCCGAAGGAACCGATAGAACTCTGGCCGGGCCGGCGGCCGAGCCCGGCGACACCCGCTTCCCGGCGATCACTCTCCGTCTGACGCGCGTTGACGACATCTGCCGGAAGATGCTCGCCGAGCTGAAATCGGCGCCCGCGCTCGTGCGCGAGCTGCTGCGCAAGCCCGAAGAAACCGTGGAGGCCCTGAAAGCCGCGTCGCACGAGCTGGCGCGGCGCGAGCGGGAGCTGCGCGCGGCCGTCACCGAGGAGGATGCTCAGCGGCTCCAGCAGGAGCGCACCGGGCTCGAGGCGCGCGTAGCCAGCGAGACGGACGACGTGGTTCGCGGGCGGCTCGCCTCCGCGCTCGAGTCGCTCGACGCGCAGCTCGCCCATCGCCGCGAGCTCGGCACGCTCGCCTCGCGCATCGAGGCCGAGGGAACGCGCATCCTCTACTCGCTCGAGAACCTGCGCGCCAAGGTGCTGCGCGCGTCGGTGGCCGACTCCGCATCGCCGGATCTCGCCGGCGAAGGACTGCGCGAGGGGCTGGAGCAGCTCAGCCGCGAGATGGATGCGGTGGCGACGGCGCTCGAGGAAGTGCACGGCACGGAAAGCGTGCGTCGGGCCGCGAGCGCGCCGAGGCCGATTCCGCAACGCACGCAGGGCTGACGCGGCGCGCCGAGCCTCAGGGTGGCCGCCACGAGCCTGACCTGACGCGATGTGTTGAGGACGTTCGCTCAAGCGGCACTGCCATCTGGAACCAATTGTCAGGCGATCGGGTCAATCAGATGAGAATGAAAAAAAAAGGGGCCAAAAAAAAAGGGGTCAGGTCCGTCATTTGCGATATACGCTATTCACATGGCACGATCTCTTCGAGTCACGGGACCTTAGATCAAGCTGCGATTCGAGAGGAAGCGTTAGCGCAGAGCTACTCGCGACAAGAAGCCGGCCGTGAAAGAGAATCCTCGCTTTGATGGGCACACGAGACACACGTCACATCCCGAGTGACTCAAACTTACGTTCCGTGCGCCTACTGTATATCGCAGATCATGGACCTGACCCCAGCACGTTTGACTATCCTCGCGCCTCAATGGCAAGGCTAGACGAACTCGATGCCGAGAATGAAGCACGCTGTCGAGCGCGGCTTCTGGGCTACCTGACGAAGCTCGGATGGACGAATGTCGAGCAATCCGTCGAGGATCTCATCTCGCTCTCGGCTGGATTCGAAGAGCGCTTCTCGTGGCTAGATCGCTTCCTTTCCCCTGAAGCGAAGACTCATCTCCTGGTGTCCGGCTCCGCCGTCGGTTCCGAACTGATCGTGGCCCGCTTGCACGGCTTCGGAGAGGTTCACGGAACGGAAGTCGATCCAGAGCTCTTCTCGATCGCGGAGACCCGATTCTCGGGCAACCCCTCGTTCAATCCGTTATTTTGCTCGGGCATCAAGCTCCCTTACCCAGCCAGCACTTTTGGATGCGTGGTTTCTGGACATGTGATCGAGCACTCCCGCGCGCCGTTCCGCTATCTGGCCGAACACCTTCGCGTGCTCAAACCGGGAGGGTGGTTCTTTCTGGAATTTCCACACCGATACCATCCCACCGAACTCCATACCAGCACCCCGTCGGTAGAATGGTTACCCTGGCCATTCCGCGATATCGCCCTGCGGTTTCGGGCACTTCGTTGGCGGCGGAGAGATCCTCAGCGAGCGCGAATGGCGGACGCGGTTCGAATAGACCTTCGGCCCGTCTCGCTCTGGCAGATTCGGGTGTATCTCTGGGTTCTGCTACGGAAGCGCGCACGAATTGTTGAAGTCATGTGCCCGAGCCCCGGCAGTATTCGACTCGTGATCGCTCGCTCGGCCTGACCGCAACGAACTGTGCCGGCGGACGATCGGATTGTGCCAGGATTGCGGTTCGGGCTCCGGTCCTCAGCTCAATTGCTGATCTCGGTCGTGGAACGCAGCGCCCGGGGTGTGGGCTTCGCGTCGCCGAGCTTCGGTGCATCGCCCCCCACCCGCCCCAGCGTCGGTTTCTCCACCACCGGCTGGGTCACGATGCGCGTCGTGTCCTCGCTGGCTCGTAGCGAGCGGCCTCGGCTCACCCCGCTTGCGTACTTGAAGATGCGCCCCTCGTGCGCGACGGCCCAGCCGGCGTCCACCGGTCCCGCGAAGCTGACGGCCTCGTAGACCTCGCGCCCGAGCAATTTCCACGACATGCCGCCGTCGACGGAAAAGCTCGACCCCGTCCGCCCGATGCCGACGAGCGTGGGCGGGCTCAGATGAGGAACGAACACCAGCGTCTCGGGGATCTTGCCTGGCGGAACCCGCGCGGGCAGGGTCCACGTGACGCCGCCGTTCGCGGTGCGGCAAAGCTCGACCGCGCCCCCCGCCGGCCCTCCCCCGCCCACGGCGACTCCGTTCAGCGCATCGCGGAAGGCGATCGAGAGCACGCCCTGGTCTCGCGCCGCGGTCAGGCGCGTGGCCGTCGCCGCCCACGACACTCCGCCATCCGTCGTGCGGAAGATGCGCGCGCTCGCTCCCCCTCCGGTTCCGAACCACGCGTTGCCGTCCCCTTGCGCCGCGAAGGCGGCGTGGCGAATACCCGCTTCACCCGGGAGCGGCTTCGGAATCCGGCCCGTCGCCGTCTTGTGCCAGACGCCGCCGCCATCCGTCGTCGTCAAAACGAGGAAGCTCCCTTGCACCGGATCGCCCCAGATCACGCCATGCGTCGCGTTCCAGAACGCTCCGCCGTTGAGCCGCACCTCCGGCGAGCGGTCCTCGTACTGCAAGTTCCAGGTCTGACCGCCGTTCGTGGTGCGGTAGACGCGCGTGGGCGGGATCGCGCTGACCAGGACGGCGCTGTCGATGCTGAGCGCGTGGACCCAGAAGTCACACAGCGATGCGCCGGCGATGGGACGGGCATGCCACGTCTTGCCGCCGTCGATGGTGCGCGCATAGGTGCCGTGGCTGCCGCCGGCCCAGGCCACCTGGGAATCGATGGCGCGCACGCTCCGGAAGTCGATCGAGGTGCCGATCGGCTGCGGCACCCAGCCGGAGGCGATGGCCCCTCCGAGCTGAAGGAGCAGGAAACCGAGCAGCGGAGTCATGGCTTGGAGTCGAAGTTTACGCTGAACCACGTCACCGTCGGCCGCGGACAGCTGTCCAGCTCCGAGCGGACACTTGTCAACCATCGTCGCGCGATCCCCGAGCCAAGTCTCTGCATGCGAGGCATTTGAAGCT
>JBDSFL010000023.1:0-5522 GCA_039919545.1 Thermoanaerobaculia bacterium
GGGCGGCAACCCGATGGAGATCAAGCGCGGCATCGACATCGCCGTGAAGAAGGCCGTCGAGGCCATCAACTCGATCAAGAAGAGCGTCGATGCCAAGGAGATCGCCCACGTGGGAACGATCTCCGCCAACGGCGACACCGAGATCGGCCAGATCATCGCGGAAGCGATGGACAAGGTCGGCAAGGACGGCGTCATCACCGTCGAAGAGGCCAAGGGCCTCGAGACGACTCTCGAAGTGGTCGAGGGGATGCAGTTCGACCGCGGCTACCTCAGCCCGTACTTCGTGACCGATCCGGAGCGGATGGAAGGCGTCCTCGAGAACGCCAAGATCCTGATCTTCGAGAAGAAGATCTCCTCCATGAAGGACCTCCTCCCGGTCCTCGAGCAGGTCGCCAAGCAGGCCAAGCCCTTCCTCATCATCGCCGAGGACATCGAGGGTGAAGCCCTCGCCACTCTCGTCGTGAACAAGCTCCGTGGCACGCTGCACGTGGCCGCCGTCAAGGCGCCCGGCTTCGGCGACCGCCGCAAGGCCATGCTCGAGGACATCGCCATCCTGTCGGGCGGCAAGATGATCTCCGAGGATCTCGGCATCAAGCTCGAGAGCGTGAAGTGGGAAGACCTGGGCGACGCCAAGAAGGTCGTCGTCGACAAGGACAACACCACGATCGTGGTCGACACGGGCGACAAGAAGCGCAAGGAAGCCATCACGGGCCGCGTGAAGCAGATCCGCGCTCAGATCGAAGAGACCACGTCTGACTACGACCGCGAGAAGCTCCAGGAGCGCCTGGCCAAGCTCGTCGGCGGCGTCGCCGTCATCAAGGTCGGCGCGGCCACCGAGACCGAGATGAAGGAGAAGAAGGCCCGCGTGGAAGACGCGATGCATGCCACCAAGGCGGCCGTCGAAGACGGAATCGTCCCCGGCGGCGGCGTGGCTCTCCTTCGCTGCATCCCCGAGCTCGAGAAGATCAAGGAGCAGGGCGACGTGCAGATCGGCGTCAACATCGTCAAGCGCGCGCTCGAGGAGCCCGCTCGTCAGATCATCGCGAACGCCGGGCTCGAGGGCTCGGTCATCGTGAAGGAGCTGAAGGAGAAGGGCGGCTTCATCGGCTTCAACGCCGCGACCGAGAAGACCGAAGACATGCTCAAGGCGGGCATCGTCGATCCGGCCAAGGTCACGAAGTCGGCTCTGCAGAACGCGGCGTCCATCGCCAGCCTCATGCTCACGACCGAAGCCCTCGTCTCCGAGATCAAGGAGAAGGACAAGGCTCCGGCCGGGATGCCTGGCGGCGGCGGCATGGGCGGCATGTACTAAGGTTTAGCTGGGGAGACGATCTCCCCAGACCCCCTCTGGATATCCGGAGGGAATCATCGGAACCATTGGCGGCCGTCTTCGGACGGCCGCTTCTTTTTGATGGGGATGATCTCCGCCGCGCACCGCGCTGTCGGGCCTCGATCACTTGACGCTCCGGAGGGCCGAGGCGATGATCCTTTGCGTGACAACCGCGTCATCTGGACCTCGGCCAGAGCCTCTGGACCAGTTCGGCGCGTACGCGGACGTTTACGACCTCGTCTACGAGGACAAGGACTACGCGAGCGAAACCTCATTTGTCGAACGGCTCTTCAAGCGCCACCGCATCGAGACCCATCGCGTGCTGGACGTGGCGGCTGGAACGGGCGGCCACGCGCTTCTTCTCGCCGAACGCGGATACGAGGTCATCGCGCAGGACATTTCTCCCTCCATGGCCGACCGCACGCGTGAGAAGGCTTCAGCGCGCGGATTGAAGCTGGAGATCAACGGAGGCGCCGACATGCGAACGCTTCCGTTGCCCGCAACGCCTTTCGACGCCGTGGTGTGTCTCTTCGCGAGCGTGAACTATCTCCTGGAGGCCGCCGACCTCGAGTCGTTCCTCGCGGGAGTGCTCCGGAGCCTCGCGCCTGGCGGCCTCTTCATCTGTGATTTCTGGAACGGCCTCGCGTGCCTGCAGGCTCACGAGCGGGTGAGGGTGAAAGAAGCCGGCGATGGAGCGCGTCGCTTTCTTCGCGTCTCCGAGACCGAGCTCTTTCCGATGGTCAACCAGGCCGTCGTGAGCTTCCGGTTCGTGTCCTTGGGCGAGAGCCGAAGCGCAAGTGAGATCCGGGAGACCCATCGCGTGCGTTACTTCTTTCCGCTCGAGATGGCCGAGGCCGTGGTGCGGAGCGGGCTCGTGCTGCTCGAGCTCGTCCCTTTCCTGGACGAAACGCGTGCGGCGCAACCGTCCGACTGGAACGTCACCCTCGTGGCCCGGAGGAACGAAGAATGACCTGCCGGATGTGCCGCGGCGTTTCTCTCGAGCCGTTTCTCGATCTGGGCTTCAGCCCGCCCGCCGACCAGTTTCGACGAAAGGACCAGCTTCGCGAGCCGGAAGTCTGGTATCCATTGCAGGTTCTGATGTGCGAATGCGGGCTGGCACAGCTCAGCCACGTCGTCTCACCGGAAGTCCTCTACAGGAACGACTATCCGTACGAATCTTCCACGACGCGCATGGGACGCGAGCACTGGGACCGTTTCGCGGGGGCCGTCGTCCAGCGCTTCTCGCTGGGAGCTGACGACCTCGTCGTCGATATCGGCAGCAACGTCGGCGTGCTGCTGAACGCATTCTCGAGCCGCGGGGTGCGTGTCCAAGGGGTCGATCCTGCTGCCAACATCGTGCTGATCGCCGTCCGGAATGGAGTCGATACCCTCTGCGACTTCTTCAATGCCGAGACGGTGCGAGCGATCACGGCGGCCAAGGGTCAGGCTTCCGTGGTCACGGCCACGAACGTCTTCGCGCACGTGGACGACCTGCACAAGTTCATGCGCGACGTTCAGAGCCTCCTGAGGCCGGGAGGCGTCTTCATCTTCGAGGCTCCTTACTTTCAAAATCTCGTGGACAAGGTCGAGTACGACACGATTTATCACGAGCATCTCTCGTACCTCTCGATGCGGCCCCTCGTGCCCTTCTTCTCTCAGTTCGAGATGGAAGTGTTCCATGTGGAGTTCGTCGACATCCACGGAGGCTCGTTCCGGGTATTCGTCGGAGGCCGAGGTGAGCACGCTGTCACGCCCGAGGTGGCAGAGCTCTTGTCGCGGGAGCAGGAGCGTGGCCTCCAGTCGCCGGAAGCGCTGTCGCGTTTCGCCCTCGCCGTGGAGCAGAACCGACGTGACCTGACGTGGCTGCTGCATTCGCTCAAGCACGAGGGAAAGCGGATTGCCGGCGTGAGCGCCCCGGCCAAGGGAATGACCCTCATCAACTACTGCCGCATCGGGCCCGAGATTCTCGACTTCGTCACCGAAAAGGCCGCCTTGAAGATCGGGCGATTCACGCCGGGAAGCCGCATTCCGGTCGTGTCGGATCAGGTCTTGCTGGATCAGGGCGCCGACTATGCCCTGCTCCTCGCGTGGAATTTCGCCGAGGAGATCATGTCCAACCTTTCTGCTTTCCGCGCTCGTGGCGGAAAATTCATCATTCCAATCCCTCATCCGACCGTGATCGGCTGAGTGTCGAGGCACAGATGCTTGAAATCCCGTTAGAGGTGTCGTTCGAGGACGATCGAGGGCGGATCACCGACCTCCTCACCGATGCCGCAATCGATGCCATCACCCTGGTGACGATCAAACCCGGTGCGGTTCGCGGGAACCACTATCACGAGCAGACCGTGCAGTGGAATTACCTGATTTCCGGAGTCGTCGACGTGCATACCGCCTCCGAGGCGGGGGGGCGAGTCACCACGCGCCTGACCGCCGGCCGGCTTCTCCGTGTCGACGCCGGTGAGCGCCATGCGTTCCTGGGAGTCGAGGACGCGGCGATGATCGTTTTCACACGAGGACCCCGCGGCGGCAAGGAATACGAAACAGATACATTTCGGCTCGATGAGCCGCTGGTTTCCGCCGCGAAACAATGATTCCAGTCTTCGAGCCCGAGATCGGCGAAGCCGAGATCGCCGAGGTGCTGGCCGCGTTGCGGCGTGGAGAAATTTCCGGCTCGTTCGGCCGGGCGGTTCCTGCCTTCGAGGAAGCCTTCGCCGCCTACTGCGGAACCCGCCACGCGGTTGCCGTGAGCTCGGGCACGACCGCGCTGCACCTCGCGGTCCATGCGGCCGGCATCGGCGCGGGGGACGAGGTCCTCGTCAGCGCGTCCACGAACATCGCGACCGCTCTGGCTGCGTACCATAACGGCGCGGTTCCCGTGCCGGTGGACTCCGAAGACATC
Organism: Thermoanaerobaculia bacterium; assembly: GCA_039919545.1. GTDB lineage: Bacteria > Acidobacteriota > Thermoanaerobaculia > UBA5066 > UBA5066 > JBDSFL01. The sequence continues at coordinate 4,230 of JBDSFL010000023.1, forward strand.
ACGTGGAATCTCGATCTGGATCTGCTCGAGTCCAGGGTCTCGCCGCGCACGCGCGCCATCATCCCGGTCCATCTCTTCGGTCATCCGGTCGACATGGACCGGCTCGTCGAGTTTGCCGATTCTCACGGTCTGATCGTGATCGAAGACTGCGCGGAAGCGCACGGAGCGACCGTGCGAGGCAAGATGGTGGGCGGCTTCGGCCAGATGGGCTGCTTCAGCTTCTACGCGAACAAGATCATCACGACCGGAGAAGGCGGGATGGTCGTCACCAACGACGACCGACTCGCGGAACGGCTGCGCTCGTTGCGAAACCTGAGCTTCGGAGAGCCGCGCTTTCTCCATCAGGAAGCGGGCTACAACTTCCGCATGACGGGGCTGCAGGCAGCCATGGGCCGGGTCCAGGTGAGCCGCCTCGAGGAGATCATCTCCCAGAAAAGGCGGGTGGCGCAGGCCTACGCGAGACACCTCGCGGGCATTCCCGGTCTGAGGCTTCCCGTGGAGCTGTCCTGGGCGCGCAACGTCTACTGGATGTACTCGGTCGTGGTGGAGGCGGCGTTCGGAAGGAGCCGGGACGAGCTGATGGCGTCACTCCGCTCGGATGGAGTGGATACGAGGACGTTCTTCTGTCCCATGAATCTCCAGCCGTTCCTGCGCTCGCAGCCCGGCGCCAGAGCGGATGCTTGCCCGGTCGCGGAAAAACTCTGGCGCGATGGCCTCTACCTCCCCTCGAGCCACACGCTCGGCGAGGAACAGATTGCTCAGGTGGCCGCCGCTGTACGAAGAGCCGCGGCGTAGCGCAGCACGGTGACGAAGAGTGAGCGACCGTTCGGCGTCGCCACCTTTGCGATCATCGGCTTTTTCCTGATCCTGGAGGTCGTCTACGCCTTCCTGCTGCCGCGTGTGATGGACGAGTTCACGACCACGCACGACGTCTATCGCGTTTCTCACCTGCTGCCCTATCGCGAGTTCCGCCCCCCGAAGACCGTGCTGGCTTACTACGTCGAGCTGCCTCCGATGCTGCTGTTCCGCGGCAACTGGAGCGCGATGACCGGAATCAAGGTCGAGCTCGCCTTGCTGTGGGCCGCTGCGCTCGCTCTGGCGGCGACCGTGCTCCGGCGCGATCTCGAGGAACGGGCCGTCGTGGCCGCGCTCGCGGTCACCGTGATCATGAGCACGTTCGCGGAACGTGCCACCGAGGTGCGCGTCGATCCGGTGGCCGCGCTGTTCGGGCTCACTTCGTTGCTGGCGCTCATCCGCCGCCGGCCGGGGCTGGCCGGAGTGCTCTGCGCGGCG
>JBDSFL010000217.1:0-3431 GCA_039919545.1 Thermoanaerobaculia bacterium
AGCAGCGAACGGCGCTCGCTCGCGCCCTCGCGAGCGAGGCGCCGGTCCTGATCCTCGACGACGCGTTCTCCTCCGTCGACACCGAGACCGAGGCGCGGATCCTGGAATCGCTGCGTGTGGCCGTGACGGGGCGAACAGTTCTCCTGATCTCGCACCGCCTCTCCACGGTACGGCAGGCCGACCGCATCATCGTGCTCGACGAAGGGCGCATCGCGGAGGCGGGCACCCACGAGCAGCTCCTCATGCAGGGCGGGCTCTACGCGGCTCTGGCCGAGCGGCAGCGCCTCGAGGCCGAAGTGGAGGCCGCGTGAGCGACAGCGAGGATAGAGACACGAAAGACAAGGACGAGAAGGACGGCAAGGAAGAGGACGTCGTCCTGGGCAAGGGGTACGACCCACGCCTCATGCGAAGGCTCTTCGTGCTGGCACGGCCCTATCGCGGCTACGCGCTCGGCTCCCTCGTCATCCTGTTCCTCGAATCGATCGCGCAGCTCGCGGGACCGCTCCTCATGGCGACCGCCATCGACCTCATCCTCTCGCCGAAGTCCGCTCCAGGCCACACGTCGATCTCCATGGCGCGCCTCTTCTCCCGCTTCGGCGTGGAGCTGAAGGGGCTCTCGGGGCTCACCTGGATCTCCGCGCTGTACCTCGCCTCCACGCTCGCCACCTTCCTGCTGATGATGCTGATGGTCGAGTGGACCTCCCGCATGGGTCAGGGCGTGATGTACGACCTGCGCACGAAGATCTTCGGGCACCTGCAGCGTTCGGATATCGCCGTCTTCGATCGCACGCCCGTGGGGCGCCTGATGACGCGCCTCACGACCGACGTGGACGCGCTCAACGAGCTCTTCACGTCGGGCTTCGTCTCCCTCCTCGGCGACGTGGCCGTCCTGACCGGCATCGTCGTCCTGCTCTTCATCATCGACGTGAAGCTGGCCGCCATCACGTTCGGGATCCTGATCCCGATGACGCTCGTGACGAACTGGTTCCGCAAGGGGGCGCGCGACACGTACCGTGACGTGCGCGTGAAGATCGCTCGCGTGAACGCGTTCCTGCAGGAGCACATCTCCGGCATGTCGGTGGTGCAGCTCTTCCGTCAGGAGGCCCGCTCACGCGACGAGTTCCACGTCGTCAACGACGAGCACCGCGACGCGAACCTGCGTTCGATCTTCTACTACTCCGTCTTCTATCCCGCGCTCGACCTGCTCTCGGCCGTGGGCATGGCGGCGATCATCGGGTACGGCGGCTACGAGGTCCTGCACGGGCGGATGAGCATCGGCGCGGTCGTGGCCTTCCTCCAGTACTCCAAGCGCTTCTACCGCCCGCTCATGGACCTCTCCGAGAAGTACAACATCCTCCAGGCCGCCATGGCCTCCTCCGAGCGGATCTTCCGGCTGCTGGATACCGAGCCCTCGATCAAGGCTCCGGCCCAGCCCGTGGTGCGGAACCTCCCCGTGGCGGGCGACGTCGTGTTCAACGACGTGCGCTTCGCCTATCGCACCGGCGAGGAGGTCCTCAAGGGGATCTCGTTCCATGCGGCTCCGGGAGAGACGGTGGCGCTCGTCGGGGCCACCGGCTCGGGCAAGTCCACGGTGCTCGGCCTGCTGCTCCGCTTCTACGACGTGTCGCAGGGGAGCGTGCTCGTGGACGGCGTGGACGTGCGCGCGCTCGACCCCGTGGCGCACCGCTCGGTCTTCGGCATGGTGCTGCAGGACACCTTCCTCTTCAGCGGGTCGATCGCCGAGAACGTGGCGTTCTTCGATCGCGCCATGCCGCGCGCCGCCATCGAGCGGGCCTGCCTCGAAGTCGGCCTCGGGCCGCTGCTCGCCCGGCTGCCGCAGGGGCTCGACACGCTCCTGACGGAGCGGGGAGGCGGACTCTCGGTCGGAGAGAAGCAGCTGGTCGCCTTCGCGCGCGCCTTGGCGCACGACCCGCGCATCCTCATCCTGGACGAGGCCACGTCGAGCGTGGATCCCGAGACTGAGAGCCAGATCGAGAATGCGGTCGGACGCCTCCTCTCGGGCCGCACGGCCATCGTCGTGGCGCATCGCCTGTCCACCATCGTGCGCGCGGACCGCATCCTCGTGCTGGCGCACGGCGAGGTGCGCGAGCAGGGCACACACGAGGAGCTGCTGGCCAAGGGTGGTCTCTACGCGCGCCTCTACGCGCTCCAGCTGCAGGACAGGCACGCCGCGGCGTGACACCTGGCGTCAGCCTCCCGAATACTCCGTATCGCGACGTGTTTCTCCGTGGCAGAGATGAGGCGGTCCGGAGATCGCGGGCCTGTGCACGCGGCGCCGTGGCACATGGCTTGAAATACACCGCGGCAAAGGAGCTCAAACGATGATGTCCTCGCCCCTCACCCTGGCCCTGGCCCTCGCCCTCGCGGCCACGCTCACCACCTCACCCGCGTCTCCGCTCGCAGCCGGCGAAGCACCCGGTGATCCCTCTCTCACGAAGCTCGGCGCCGAGGTCGACCGGATCTCGCGAAAGGCGCACGGCGTCGTGGGCGTTCGGGCGGTCCATCTCGAGAGCGGCCGCGCGTTCTCGCGAAACGCCACCGTGCGGTTCCCGATGCAGAGCACGTTCAAGGAGGCCGTCGCCATCACCGTCCTGCAGCAGGTGGAAGACGGGAAGCTGAAGCTCGATCAGCCAGTGAGCGTCACCGAGAACGACCTGCGGCCCGGCCTCGGGAGCGAGACCTTGACGAAGTGCTGGAAGCCGGGAGCCACCTTCACCGTGAACGAGCTTACCGACTTCATGATCACAGAGAGCGACAACACGGCGACCGACCTCCTCATGAGAATGCTCGGCGGCCCGTCCGCGGTGCAGGCGCAGCTGACGAAGCTGGGACTCGCAGGCATCGACGTGAGCCGCACCGAGCAGCGGATGAACCTCGATTACCACGGGGTGAAAGAGCTCCCCGCCGAAGGCGCCTGCTCGATTGCCTGCATGAAGCGGCTCACCGCCGCCGTCCCGAGAGCCGAGCAGGACCGCGCGCGCCTCGCGTACGAGAGCGATCCGCGCGACACGGCGACGCCCGAGGCGATGGCGACGCTGAACGCCCGCCTCATGAAGGGCGAGCTCCTCAGCAAGGGCTCGACGGAACGGCTGCTCGACCTGCTTCGCCGCTGCAAGACAGGCAAGAATCGTATCCGCGCGTTGCTGCCGAGCGGCACGGAGGTGTTCAACAAGACCGGCACCGGCGGACGCTCGACAAACGATGTTGGCATCGTGACGCTGCCCGGCGGAAGTCACGTCGCGCTCTCGGTCTACGTGAAGGCTTCCACCCAGGAGGGAAAGCAGCGCGAGCGCGTGATCGCCGAGATCGCCCGAGCCGTCTATCAGACGTTCAGCGCGGCACCGACGGCCGCCGCCGCCGGCCGAAGCTGAGGCACGAGGCTCGATTCAGAGAGGTTCCAAGAATCGCGG
>JBDSFL010000230.1:0-7532 GCA_039919545.1 Thermoanaerobaculia bacterium
CCCTTTCGACGCTACGGCATGCCTCAGAGCCTCCGTGGCCGATCTCGATTCCGAGCGGATGCGGTGGTTCGTCCGCGAAGCGCGACGGGCGCGCGGTTTCCCCTTGCGCGAGGAGGTGACGCCGAACGAGCTGCTGACGCACCTCAACCTGCTGGACGACGGTCGACCCACCAACGCGGCGATGCTCCTGTTCGGCCGGGAGCCGCAGCGCTTCCTCTTGGCGTCGGAGCTGAAGTGCGCGCACTTTCATGGCACGGAAGTGGCCAAGCCCATTCCGTCCTATCAGGTGTACAAGGGGACGGTGTTCGCGCTGGTGGATCAGGCGGTCGACTTCGTCATGTCGAAGATCGCGCTGCGCGTGGGGACGCGGGCCGAGGGTCCGCAGGTACCGGTCAGCTACGAGATCCCGCGCGAGGTGGTGGCCGAGGCGATCGTCAATGCCGTGGCTCATCGGGACTACACCAGCCATGGCAGCGTTCAGGTGATGCTCTTCGCCGATCGTCTCGAGGTCTGGAACCCGGGCCGGTTACCGCAGTCGCTCACGCTGGCGATGCTGCGCGAGCCGCACGGCTCGGTTCCCGCCAATCCGTTGCTCGCGGAACCGCTCTACCTGGCGAAGTACATCGAACGGATGGGTACCGGCACCCGCGACATGATTCGGCGCTGCCGGGAAGCCGGACTCCCGGAGCCGGAGTTCAGCGAGCGGGACGGCTTCGTAACGACCATCGGCCGGGCGGCGGCGGAGAATGTCCGGGTGATCGGCGGGGCCATCCCCCATGTGACCCCCTATGTCACCCCCCATGTCGCCCCCCATGTGGCTGTGCTCGTCCGGCTCCTTGGCGCGGCCGGCGACCTGTCGAGCGCAGATCTGGCGCGGAATCTGGGCCTCAGGGACCGGAAGCACCTCCGCGAACGCTACCTGGCCCCCTGTCTCGAAGAGAGATTGATCGAGATGACGATCCCGGATCGGCCGAAGAGTCGCGACCAGCGTTACCGGTTGACGGCAACGGGCCGACAGCTCTTGGCGACGTTGAACGGCGATGAGGGAACGGCGTCGTGACGGCTCGCGCCGGGGAGATCGAAGCCTGGGGTCGTGGGATCGAACGCATGATGGTCGCCTGCCGAGCGGCCGGTTTTCCGGAGTTCACCCACGAGGAGACCGGGCTGTGGGTCAGCTTTCCGTTCTCCGACCTGTACCTGAGACGCATCGAAGGCAGCGGAGGACATTCCGAGGGGAGCCTCGCCGGGGAAGTCAGCGACCCAGTCAACGACCCAGTCGCCGACCCAGTCACCATGGAAGTCACCATGGAAGTCAGACTCCTGCGGGTGATGAAGACAGCCATGACCCGCCGAGGAAAGACGTGACGGAGCAACCTCGCTCGGAGCGCAAGACGCAGAACCGCGTCGTTGCGCTGTTCACCGACGCGGCACGGTCCGACTGCCTCGGCTACCGCTACCTCGGCGAGTGGAAACAGCGCGAGAACAACCGCGCCATCGAGACGGCGCTCCTGCGCGACAACCTCGCAGCCCGCGGCTTCTCGCCTGCCCACATCGCCGCCGCTCTGCAGAAGCTGGAGACCGCCGCCGACTCGACCGGCATCACGCTCTACGAGGCGAACCTGCGCACGTACCAGCTCCTGCGCTTCGGCGCTCGGGTGCAGATTCCTGCGGGCCAAGCGTACGACACCGTGCACCTGATTGACTGGGTCGACCCGGAAAGGAACGACTTCGCGCTGGCCGAGGAAGTGACGCTCAAGGGCGGTTACGAGCGGCGGCCGGACATCGTGCTCTACCTCAACGGGCTCGCCATCGCGATCCTCGAGCTCAAGCGCAGTTCGGTGGAGCAGGCCGACGGCGTCCGCCAGCTCATCACGAACCAGGAAGAGATCTTCAACAAGGGCTTCTTTAGCACCGTGCAGCTCGTGCTGGCGGGCAGCGACTCACAGGGCTTGCGCTACGGCACGACCGGCACGCCCGAGCAGTTCTTCGTGCAGTGGAAAGACGAGGCGCCGGAAGGTGCGGTGCCCGGTACCGGAGCGCTGCTCGACAGGCCATTGGCGCAGCTCTGCAACAAGACCCGGCTGCTCGACCTGATCCGTAACTTCATGATCTTCGACGCCGGCCAGAAGAAGGTGCCTCGGCCGCACCAGTTCTTCGGCGTCAAGGCCGCGCAGGAGCGCATCGCCAAGCACGAGGGCGGCGTCATCTGGCACACCCAGGGCAGCGGCAAGAGCATCCTGATGGTGCTCATCGCCAAGTGGCTGCTGGAGCACGATTCCGAGGCGCGCATCCTCGTCATCACCGACCGCGACGAGCTGGACAAGCAGATCGAGGGAGTGATGAGGAACGCCGGAGTGATCGGGACCGAATCGAAATCGCCCCGCATCACCTCACGGGCAGAGTTCGTGGAGAAGCTGGGAAACCCGACGCCGCGCCTGTTGTGCGCGCTGCTTCACAAGTTCGATGCGGCCGACCTCGAGGGCGATCTGCCGCGGGTGTCGGGGCGCTTCTATGTGTTCGTGGACGAGTGCCATCGCACGCAAGGCGGTGACATGAATTCGCAGATGAAGCGCTGGCTGACAGGGGCGATCTTCATCGGCTTCACCGGCACGCCTCTCCTGCGCAAGGACAAGAAGCTGACGCGAGACGTGTTCGGCACGTACATCCACACCTACAAGTTCCACGAGGGCGTGGCCGACGGCGTCATTCTCGATCTCAAGTACGAGGCCCGCGACGTGCCGCAGCGGCTGACATCGCAGGCGGCCATCGACGCGTGGTTCGAGCGCAAGACGCGCGGGCTGAACAATTTTCAGAAGGCCCTCGTCCGCAAGACCTGGGCGACCCTCGAGAAGCTGATGAGCGCCGGTGAGCGCAAGCAGCGGATCATCGCCGACATCATCGAGGACTTCAGCCTCAAGCCGCGGCTGAACAGCGACCGTGGCACGGCGATCCTCGTGGCGCCGTCGATCTACGACGCCGCCCACTACTTCCGGCTGTTCCAGAACACCAGCTTCGGACCGTTCTGCGGAATCATCACGTCGTACGAGTCGAACCACAATGCCATTTCGCGCGAGCCGGCCAACAGCGACGAGCGCTACAAGTTCGACACCTACACCCAGCATGTCCTGAAGTATGGCCAGACGACGAAGCAGTACGAGGACGCGGCGAAGCAGCGCTTCATCAAAGAGCCTGCGAACTTGAAGCTGCTGATCGTGGTGAGCAAGCTGCTCACCGGTTTCGACGCGCCGAGCTGCACGTACATCTACCTCGACAACGAGCTGCGCGACCACAACCTGTTCCAGGCGATCTGCCGCACCAACCGCCTCGATGGCGACGACAAGGACTACGGCCACATCGTCGACTTCAAGGAGCTGTTCGGGCGGGTGGAGGAAGCCATCGCGGTCTACAGCTCCGACGAGCTCGACACCGACGAGGGCACCGGCGGCGACAACAACGTCCACCTCAAGAACTGGCTGGAGGAAGGTCGGAAGAAGCTCGAAGAGGCACGGGACGCCTTGCACTACCTCTGCGATCCCGTGCCGCTGCCGCGAGAGGTGGAGCAGTTCCTGCACCACTTCTGCGGCGACGCCGCCAACCCGGGTGCGCTCACCGAAACCGAGACGCTGCGGATCGCTTTCTACAAGGCGGTGGCCGTGTTCGTCCGCTCGTACTCGGCTATCGCGCAAGACCTCACCGACGCCGGGTACACCGGCGCCCAGTCCGCCGCGGTCCAGCAGGAGGTCGAGTTCTATGGCGAGATCCGTTCGGCCATAAAGAAGCACTCGGGAGAGGAGCTGGACATCAAGCCTTACGAGGCGGACATGCGTCACCTCCTCAATACCTACATCCAGGCCGATCCCGCGGCAGACCTGGGGGCGCTCGGGGAGCGGTCGCTCGTCGAGCTGATCGTCGAGACGGGAATTCACGACGCGATCGCCCGGAAGCTGAATGCGGCGGGAAAGCTGTCGAACAACGCCGTTGCCGAAGGAATCATCAACAACGTTCGGAAAACCATCATTCGGGACCAGCTCACCGACCCACGGTTCTACGATCAGCTGTCGAAACTGCTCGACGACCTCATCGCTCAGAGCCGAGCGGACACCGCGGAGTACGAAGAGTTCCTGCGAAAGGCAGAGGCTCTGGCCCAACGCCTCGCGGCCAAGGGGGCGCACGACGACGAACCGACAGCCTTACACGGTCGCACCGAGGCCCGGGTCATTTACCGCAACCTACCGGCGATCCTCGCGCAGCGTGACACGTCTGCGGGGATGATGGCCGAATCGGACCCACCGGACGAGGCGACACTCGTCGCCCTTGCGCTGGAAATTGATCGCACGATGCGCGAACGCGCGCCGGCGGGATGGAAGGGCGATCAAGCGCGCGAGGCGCAGGTCAAGAACGCACTTTTCCCGCTACTCGAACGCAATCGCGCCGCGACCCAAGCGATCTTCGACATTCTGAAGAATCTCCCGGGGTATGCGTGAAGGAAACGACCATCCGCCTCGGGGAGATCGCGATCACGGTGACACGAAAGGCCGTCAAGCACGTGCACCTGTCCGTCTATCCGCCTCACGGTCGCGTGACGCTCGTGGCACCGATAGAGACGCGGCCCGAGGTCGCGCGCGCCTATGCGATTTCTAAACTTGGTTGGATTCGGGAAAGGCAGAAGCAGCTGCGAGGCCAGGCGCGGGAGCCACGGCGCGCCTTCGTCACACGCGAGAGTCATCATTTGTGGGGGAAGCGCTACCTCCTGAGCGTGATCGAAAAGGACGCGAAGCCCTTCGTGCACCTGAGCCATCGCCGGATCACCCTCAGTGTGCGTCCCCGGAGCGACAGGTCCAAGCGGGACGAGGTCATGCACGACTGGCACAAGAGCCTGCTGCACGAGAGCTTGCCCCCGCTCATCCGCAAGTGGGAAGCGAAGCTTAGCGTGCGCGTTGCCGGGTACTTCCTTCGGCGCATGAAGACCAAGTGGGGCGGCTGCAACCACCGGGCAGGGACCATCCGCCTCAATACCGAGCTCGTGAAGAAGCCGAAAGACCTTTTGGAGTACGTGGTGCTCCACGAGATAGCGCACCTCGTCGAGCCGACGCACAGCGAACGTTTCGTGTCGATTCTGGATAGGTTTCATCCGGGCTGGCGTGAGGCACGCGCAGAGCTGAATGAATTGCCGCTGACTGCTGAGAGTTGGAAGGGATAACCCCGGGTTACCAAAGGATCCGCGGACTCTCTCCCCGTCGTCACGGAGCGGCCGGCTGACCCCCCGGAGCCAGCCAACCCTTTTCTTGCAAAACGTTCCAGGCGAGGCCGATCTGCTCCGGCGAAAAGCGCCGCTTTCGCTCGCTCCAGGCATAGGCTCGCTCGACGGCTTCATTCTCGGATGCGGCCCCTTCGCGACTGGCGACCCAATGAACGGTTGAAAGCAGTTCGAGGCCGAATGAGGTTTCAAACCCTTGTACAAGGTCGACGACTCGCTCGAAGCGCTGAAGCGTTTCGGCGTCGGTCTTCAGAATGGTTTCGGCCTTCTCGATGGCTCCGGGCAGCAGTTCAAGCTGATTCTGCGGCTTGTCCCCATCTTCGTATCCGGAGAGAAGCTGCCCTTCCATCTCGAGCAAAACGTGTCGCAGGTTCTGTGCGAACGGGCCGTAAAGGGCTTTCTCGTATCGGAGTCTCAGAGGCTGTCCGGCCTCCTGCAAGAAGTACATCAGCTTGTGAGCCTCGAGAAGTGAAATGAAGGGATCCATGAGGGCGCGAAGGTATCGTTCAATGAGGCCCACAAGAGCGGCGCGGCCCGGTGTCACGCGGAAAACATCGGGAGGCAGTGCGGTTTCAGATGACCGAGGCAAGCCGGCCGGCTCGAAGAGAAGAGCGTGAACGCCCGGGATTACTTGGAGCGCGCGTTCGATCCTGGGCTTCACCTCGGCCCATCTCAGGCCGCCAAGGCCACAGCCGAGCGGAGGAATCGCGACAGAACGAATCCCGCGGCGCTGGAGTTCACGAACAAAATCCTCTAGCCCGGAGTCGATATCAGCAATTCGACTCTTGCCACGCCAACCCCGCTTCGTCGGAAAGTTGATGATGTAGCGCGGGTTCGTCAGGGCATTGGTTTCAAAAATGAACATACGCCCCGGTTGAACTTCTCCCCGCTTCGAGGCGGCCGCGTAGGCTCTGAAGTTCTGCGGGAAACGCTTCCGGAACTGGAGGGCAATGCCCCGGCCGCTGACTCCCTCGCAATTCACCGTGTTCACCAGTGCCTCGACGTCGGCGGACAGGATGTCGCCTTTTTTGATCTCAATCATCGGGTGAACCTTCTCCTCAATAGTACCAGTCGCGCCGAACTCGAACGGGCGGTTTATTTGGAGCGCTCTGAGTCGCTTCCTCAGCCTTGGCCTTGATCTCGGATGAGAAGACTCCGATCGCTGTCACGAGTTCCCAGGGGAAGGATTCGTGGATCAGGAATTCGGCCTGCTTCCCTTCCTTGACTTCCGGCAATCGGAAATCCGTCGCGTTCACTGCCTTCCAATCGATCTCCACGAGATCCGCGAGGCGTGAACGAAAGTTCGAATAGATCGCGCCCGCATTGGAAACACTCAGTGCCCAGTGCCGGCCGACAGAGTCGGCCCACAAGACGACATCCTTGAGATCGGCTTCAAGGTGAACGATCGGGCTCTGCCCACCTCGATATTCGAGGTTCGGATGGTTCGCCATGTGGATGACGTACAGCATGATTGAACGTGGGCAGAGATTGAACGGTACGAAGTCTCCAACAAAGTCCCCAGGATGGCACCTCACCGGGAGCTCGAGCCGCCTTTCCTTGATTCCAGGAATACCCACGCCAGACGACGCGCCGCGTCGGCCGATCATGGTCCGGTCCGAATGAAGAGCACCATCCGCAACGATCGAAGGCAGATTATCGACATGCGTGATGTGGTAAATCTTGGGGCGGGGAGGGACGGCCATCGTTCCTTTCGAGACCTCTGAAGCGCTCACAGAAATCGATTTCGACGCGGGGCCTTGAATTCGGAGTGTGCGCGCGAAGGCCCAGATTCGGAACTGAATCTGAGACTCGGGTTGGGAGGTGACGACCAGACCGAGCACCACGAGAACGGGATCGGGACGGTGGGATCCGAACGCGCGTGGGGGCGTGCTTCACCGGCTGTCTTTTGTCGGGGGTTCCGGCCTTCGGCCTCCACCCCCAAGCCCCCGTCGTGGGTTCGAATCCCACAGCGCTCGAATCAGGTCAACGCTTGCCTCACTGCCCGAAGAGATCGGGACGGTGGGATTCGAACGCGCCCGCCCGACGCTGAAGCGTCGGGAACGCGCTTCGCGCGTGGGGGCGCGCTACACCGGCTGCCTTTTATCGGGGGTTCTGGCCTTCGGCCTCCACCCCCAAACCCCCGTCGTGGGTTCGAATCCCATAGCGCTCGAATCAGGGCAACGCTTGCCTCACTGCCCGAAGAGATCGGGACGGTGGGATTCGAACGCGCCCGCCCGACGCTGAAGCGTCGGGAACGCGCTTCGCGCGTGGGGGC
>JBDSFL010000231.1:0-7762 GCA_039919545.1 Thermoanaerobaculia bacterium
CACCGCGCTCGAGCGCAAGGGCGTCGCGGCGCCGGACGCGCCGATCGTTTTCGAGGCGGCCTCGCTCACCGCGCTCGTGGACGCGCCCGTGCTCTTCGGCGCGCACCTGAAGGTGCTGACGCTCGAGGCGGCCCCCATCGCCCACCGCATGAACCTGGCTGCAGACAGCGAGGCGGCGCTCGTGATGCGCCCGCAGGACCTCGAGAGCTATCAGCGCCTCGTGAAGGAGACCGGCGCGCTCTTCGGCGCGCGCCACTACCGGCACTACGATTTCCTGCTCACGTTGAGCGATGGCGTGGCGCATTTCGGGCTCGAGCATCACGAGTCCAGCGACGACCGCGTCGCCGAGCGCTCGCTCATCGACGACGACGCGCGCCGCTGGAACATGAAACACCTGCTCGCTCACGAGATGGTTCATTCGTGGAACGGGAAATACCGGCGTCCGGCGGGCCTTTCGCCCGGAAGCTTCGACCAGCCCATGAACGGCGAGCTGCTCTGGGTCTACGAAGGGCTCACGCAATATCTCGGTGAGGTGCTCTCTGCGCGCAGCGGCGTTCTGACCCAGGCCGAGCAGCGGGAGATGATCGCCCTCACGGCCGCGGAGATGGACGCGCAGAAGGGGCGCGCCTGGCGCCCATTGCAGGACACCGCGGACGCCGCCCAGGTGCTCTACGGCTCGCGTGCGGACTACGGCTTCTGGCGCCGCGGCGTGGACTTCTACCCCGAGGGTTTCCTGCTCTGGCTCGAGGCCGACACGATGATTCGCCAGAAGACGAACGGCACGAAGAGCCTCGACGACTTCTGCCGGCTCTTCTACGGAGGGGGGAGCACCCCGCCGCGCGTGGTGCCCTACACGTTCGACGACGTGATGACGGCTCTCGACCAAGTCGTCGCCTACGACTGGGCGGGCCACTGGCGAGCGCGCCTCACCACGCTCGAAGCGCGGGCGCCGCTCGGCGGCTTGCAGGCATCCGGATGGAGGCTCGTGTACCGCGACAAACCCACGTCGATGCAGAAGGCGCACGAGGCGGCCGGCAAGGTCACGGACGTGACTCACTCGCTCGGCTTCGAGGTGGGCACGGACGGGGCGATCCCCGACGTCGTTCCCGATTCGCCCGCGGCCCGTGCCGGGGTCGCGCCCGGCATGAGAGTGGTGGCGGTGAACGGCCGGAAGTGGACGCCGGAGATCCTGCGCGAGGCCATCGTGGCGACGAGCAAGAAGCCGATCGAGCTGCTGGTGCAGAACGGCGACTTCTTCGTCACGGCACACCTCGAGTACAGCGGAGGCGAGCGCTACCCCGATCTGGAGCGCGACACCACCCGCCCCGATCTCCTCGAAAAGATCCTTCGCCCTCTGGCCGCCGCCTCCCCGGAGAAAAAACGCTGAGAAATCGCCGTGGGAATAGGGAATACTCCCCGGACACATCCCAGGGAACGACGAAGCCGGGAGGCATGATGAAGAGAGCCATGGAGCGCGTGAACGATTTCGAGAACGAGCCGATGAAACGGAGATGCCTGCCGGCAGCGCTGACGGCGGTCATGGCGCTGCTCGTCATGACGTCCTCCGGCTGCGTCTGGAAGAAAGACGCGGAAAAGCTCAAGGTGGAGAACCGGAATCTGGCCGAGGAGAAGCAGAAGCTCGAGTCGCAGGCGCTCGTCACGGGGGCCGAGAACTCCGAAGCGCAGGCCACTCTCGACGAGGTGCAAGCGAGCCTCGAGGAGCTGCGCGGCAAGGAGATGCAGCTCGTCAAGAACTCCATCGAGGTCGTGCAGGAGGGAAAGGCCCGGAGCACGAAGCGAGAGAAGCTGAAGGACGAGATCGCCACCATCCGCCAGGCCGTGAAAGAGAACCTCGACAAGCTGGCGAAGCTCGAGATCCAGAAGAAGGCCGCCGAGGCCAAGGCCAAGTCGCTCGGAAAGCAGAACGCGGCGCTGGGCTCGAAGGTGTCCACGCTCGAGAGGCTCACCAGCGAGCTGCGCGCCTCGCTCGAGGAGAAGGGCAAGATGATCACCGCGCTCGAGGAGAGCGTCCTGCAGCTGAAGACGACCGTGGAGACGCAGGCCACGGCGCTCAAGGAGCGCGACACGGTCATCGAGACGCAGACCAAGACGATCAACACGGCTTTCGTCGCCATCGCCACCAAGAGCGAGATGAAGAAGAAGCAGCTGATCGAGAAGAAGGGCTCCGTGCTGGGTCTGGGCGGACGCTGGCTCCAGACCGGCAAGTTCGACCCCGAGATCTTCCGAGAGATCGATGTCACGAAGGAGAGCGAGTTCGCCATCGGCGCCCCCATCAAGAAGGCCCGCATCCTTTCGGATCACCCGCGCGACAGCTACGAGCTCACGGCCGACGGCGCCAAGGCGAGCGTGCTCAAGGTCACCGACGTGGCCCGGTTCTGGCAGGGGAACAAGTACCTCGTCGTGATGCTCGCAGACTGATCCGCTTTCCCCGGAGGACACTCCTTCCTGGCACGGCCATTGCGAAATGATGGTGTTACAGGAAGGAGGTCCCCATGTCCTCACGCATCCTCAAATCGGTCGGTCCTCTGGCGCTCCTGGTGGGTCTGGCGGTCCCCGCGACCGCGCAGATTCCTCTCCCCCCGCTGCCGCATCTCCAGATCCGCATCGGCCGGACGGCTCCGCCGCCCATCCGGTACGAGCGGGTGACGGTCCGGCCCAGCCGCGACGTCGTCTGGATCAAGGGCTTCTGGGACTGGGACGGCGACGAGTGGCGATGGGCTCCAGGACGATGGGAACGCCCCGAGCGCCGCAACGTCCGCTGGATCGCTCCGCGCTACTTCCGGGAGGGCCCCGGCTGGCACTACGAGCCCGGGCACTGGTCTCATCAGCGGCTCGCCGAGGCCGATGACCACCGTCAGTGGAGGTCCGAGCACTCGCACGACCGCAACTGGCGCCGCTATCACCGCGACTACGACCGCTATGACCGGGACCGCGATCGCGATCACGACCGCGACCATCGCTGAGCTCCCGCGCCTGGAGCGCGATCTCGAACGCCGGGTCCGAAAACTGGGCCCGGCGTTTCCTGGCACGTCGCGTTCTTCTTCATGCAGCGGGAAGGGATTCACATTGAAGCGCGCGGCCGCTGCTGCGGAAGCGAACGTACGACGAAATCCCCGCTCGGTCAGTCTTTCCGATTCCGAAGCTGCGTGAACGACGAGCTCTCCTTGGGCGCTTCGATCAGATCGCGCAAAAGTTCTCCGCGCATCCAAAACTCCTCCGGCACGAGGGCCCGCACGTCGACGAGACTTCCTGACGCCCTCGCTCCTGACGAGTGGTGGCATGTAGGTTGCTCCGGTCTTCGTGAAACCGAGGAGGGCAAATGCTCAAACGTATCCTGAAATCTTTCACACCTCTCGCCCTGGCCGTCATGGCCGCCGCGCCGCTCGCCGCGCAGATTCCGCTCCCGCCGCTTCCCGGTCTGGAGATCCGAGTCGGTCACTCGGCTCCGCCGCCCATGCGGCGCGAGGTGTTGACGCGGCGCCCCAGCCGCGACCACGTCTGGGCCGGCGGGTCGTGGGACTGGCAGGGGAACGACTGGGCGTGGACTCCGGGCCGCTGGGACCGTCCGGAACGCCGCGGCTCGCGCTGGGTGAAAGCGCGCTACGTGCGCGAGGGCGGCAGCTGGCGCTACGAGCCCGCGCACTGGTCCTACCAGCGCGTGGTCGAGAGCGAAGACTATCGCCGCTGGCGTTCCGAGCGTCACGACCGCGATCACGACGGAATTCGCGACAGCCGCGACCGCCACGACGATCGCCGCAACTAGCTCTCTCCGCACTTGCTCTCCCCGACGTCGATGACGTCGATTCGAGGGGGCGTTTCCCGACGAGGGAGGCGGCCCCTCATTTTTTTCCTGCGGTGAGCTTCGTCGGCGGACCCGGATTGTCGCGGGGCCCGGAGTGCCAGGCGCGTCAGCTGCCGAGGGGCGAGGTCGCGCCCGGCCTGGTATCGTGCGCGGCATGAAACGAATGCTCGGAGCGATCGGCGCGGTGCTTCTTCTGGTGGCTTGCGGAGGGAGTGACATCGATTCGGTCACGGCACCCGCCGTCTGTGCGTCGATCGGAGGAACCTACACGGGAACCCTGGTCGACTCGTGCGGTTACACGTCCACGGGCCCTGTCGTCGTCACCCAGACGCTCTGCACGTTCACGGCGACGTTCTCGAACGCCGGAGGTCCGGTTCTCACCGGCACCGTGTCGTCTTCCTCCACGACGTTTTCGATCGCGTTCACGGTGCCGTGCGGCCGCACCGCGGGCGGCACGGCGAGCATCAGCACTTCTTCGATCACGGGGTCGTTCGCCGGTCCGGCCTCGGGCAGCACGTGCTGCAGCCCGGTGTCGGGCACCTTCACCCTGACCCGGTAGTCGACCTCAGACCCGCGTCAGCGGAAGAACCCCACCACGTCGACGACGACGTCGGTCGACGCCGTCAGATTCGAATTCACGATCACCGAGGCGTTTCCGTCCAGCGAAACGCTCGTGATCGCGTTGTTCGCGCGCGTCCGGCCCGCCCGGCAGTGAAGCGTCGTCGCGCTCGAGGCGATCTGGTCGCCGGCGAAGAGCCGAAGGTCGCCCTCCGCCTGCGGGTTCACCGCCGTGACATTGAGGACGACGCTCCTCGCGTCGGACGGAACGCCGCAGGTGCCGGCGAGCGGGAAGAGACGCTGGCCCGAGGCGGGGAGCGAAGGCCCGCCCAGCGGACCCACGGTGTCGCGGGTGTCGAAGAGGCGGCAGGGGCTGAGGGTGAAGAGGGCCGCGGGCACGATCAGCTCGAAGACGCCGCGGTTGCCGACGGCCGCGTGCAGGACCGCGCCGTTCGCGCCCATGGTCAGGCGGCTCACGATCTTCCCGACGAGCCCGTAGCTCGCCCACGTGGCTCCGCCATTCGTCGTGCGATACACGCCGTTGAGGGTGCCGGCAAATAGCGTGTCGATCTGGGAGGAGTGCGCGGCAAGCGAGATGGTGGTGCCGGGCGCCGCGGGCACTTCGTACCAGCTGGCGCCGCTCGGATCGAGCCGGAACATTTTCGCGTCGGTGACGGCCACGGCGCGCCCGCCGCTATCGAAGTCGACCGCGGCGAACACGCCATAGTTCGGGCCTGGCGCCTGGCCCAGGCTCGGCACGAAGGTGCCGCCGCTGTTCGTGCTGATCCAGATGCCGTCGGAGGCCGCGGCGAACACGGTCCCTGCCGGCAGGCCGCCGACCGGCACCGTGGAAACACCCAGCGCGCGGATGCTGCTGTTCACCGTCAGCCCCGAGGCGGGTGCGCCGAAGGTCGAACCAGCGTCCGTGGACCGGACGATGACGCCCGCGCCTTTGGAGCCGTAGAGGGAAACGGGGACGCTGTCCGGATCGAACGCGAGATGACCGAGGCCCGGATTCGTCTGCGCTGCCACGACGGCCCAGGTGGTGCCCTGATCCGTCGAGCGCGAAACGTCCGCGGGACCGACCGCGACGACGGTGGTCCCGCCGTCGAACGCGACCTCCTCCACGGTGAAGAGAGTCGCCTGGTCCCATCGTCCACCGCTGTCGACGGAGCGAAAGAGCCGGTCCGTGCCCGCCAGGACGAGCGGCCCCTGACGGCCGGTCACGAGCGTTGTGATATTGGTGGCCGCGATGCCCGAGGAGGTGAGCCCCCAGTTCTCGCCCGAATCGTTCGACTTCCAGACGCCGAGGGAGAGACCTCCCGCGTAGACCACGCCCGCCTGGGCCGAGTCGATGGCGAAACTCGTGGGCTGGCCGGTGAATCCGATCCCTGAGGCGGACCAGCTGGTCCCTCCGTTCGTGGAGCGCCGGAGTCCGACATCCTCACCCGCGAGGATGGTCGTGCCCGTGACGAGGATCGCCCACACGGCCTGCGTTCCGAAGCTGCCGAGGTGGTTCCAGGTCTGTCCGGCATCCGCCGAGCGGTAGAGCCCGCCCTGGATTCCCGCGTAGACCACGAGAGGGCTGGCGGGATCGGACGCCAGGCAGCGGATTCTCGTGTTGGGCAGCCCGCTGTTGGAAAGAGCCCAGTTCGCTCCCGAGTCGGTCGAGCGAAAGACGCCCGAGTCGGTCCCGGCGAGCACGTTCGTGGCGCTCGTGGGCAGGAGATCGACGACGTAGAAGCCCAGATCCCGTTCCATCCAGCTGGCCCCGCCGTCCGTGGTGGCGCCGATGCTGTTGTTCGAGGCCACGTAGAACGTGCCGGAGACGGAAGGTGCCGCGGCCACCGTGTTCGTGCTCGAGCCGGGATAGACGATCGCGGTCCAGCTGAGGCCCACGTCGGTCGAGCGGAAGAGTCCCCCGGCGAGCTGCATGCCGGCCAGGATGGCTCCCGACGCCGTCACGGAGAACGAGTTCACTCCCACGTCGGGCATGCCGCTGTTCGAGAGCTGGAAGGACACACCGCCGTCCGTGCTGCGAAAGGGACCGCCATCCGAGGCCGCGAGCACCGTGGAAGGCGTACCGCTGATCACCTTGATGGAGCCCACGTGTCCCCCCCAGGGTCCGTGGGAAATCCAGGTTGGCGCGGCCTCCGCGCGGGGCGTCAAGGTGATGACGAGGGCGAACACGAGGAGGGCGAACGCATGGCGGGTCCGCCATCCAACGATTTGATTGAACATGGGGAAGACCTCGCTTGGAGATCGAGGAGCACGATGCGTGCCGCTCGCGCAGCCCCATGCATGTGACTATGGCTCCTGGCGCCTTCCCCGTGTGAGGAATGGCCGACTGCTGAAATGGGCGGGGCAGCGCTTTTTGCCGCTCCGAACAGTCAGCGCGTCCTGCCCGACCTCGCTGCCGAGAGCGCCTCGGGATCGCCTCCCGGTCCCGCGAACCACTTCCGCGCGAAAGCGAACCAGGCGATGGCCAGCACGATTCCCGCCGCCGACATCGTCCAGAAGACGAGCTCGTTCGGAGGCAGGCTGAAGATGATCGTGATGAAGACGATCCAGACCACCGCGACGACGTTCAGGCTCTTGCCCCAGCGCCCGAGCGAGAACGGCGCGGTCTCCTTCGTCGTGAACTCGCCCTTCCGCCGCACCTTGTTGCGCAGGTTCAGGAAGACGGGGATGCCGTAGGCCAGGTAGAGCGCGATGGTGCTGATCGAGGTGATGACCGAGAACGCGGCGGCGTAGAGGCAGAGGACGACCGAGAGCGTGCTCAGCAGCACGATCGACCAGACGGGTGTGCCGAAGCGCGGGCTCACTCGGCGGAGGAGGCGCCATCCCGGCACGCCTCCGTCGCGCGCGAACGCATAGCCCATGCGCGCCATCGAGGTGATGGACGAGCAGCCGCAGAGCCACATCGCCCCGCCGATCACGAGCGCGATCAGGTTGGCCAGCAGCGGCGAGAGCTGGTGATCCACGATGAAGAGCACGGGGTAGGTGTCCGCGGCCGTCGCAGCGAGCGCTCCCTCCGGGATCGACCAGGTGAGGACGAGCAGCAGGACGTACCCCACGACGGCCGAGACCGCCACCGACAGGAACACCCCCCACGCCGAGTTGAGCCGCGCCATCACGGTTTCTTCCGCCACGTGCGCCGAGGCGTCGAAGCCGGTGTACGTCCACTGCGCTTGCAGGAGGCCGAGGACGAAGAGCAGGGCAAAGGGTGCGGCCCCGTAGAAGGACGAGAGGAACGGGAAGAGGCGAAAGAGAGGCGACGCGATCGTGGTGGTGCCGATGGTGAGCGCGGGGGCCACGTGCCCGCCACCCAGGTCGGCCGACGATGCGGCGAGCGGCGTGACGGACGGGGCGAGCTGAAAC
>JBDSFL010000273.1:0-6072 GCA_039919545.1 Thermoanaerobaculia bacterium
TGGGGGTCAGGTCTGGGGGCGGTCTTCACTTCCGGCCGATCCCCAGCCGAACGCGCATCTCTTTCAGGACCCAGGCCGATTTCCTCGGGTTGAACGCGGCCAGCGCGGGCCCGTAGATCGCGATCCCGGCGCAGACATTCTCCGCCAGTCCATGAAGGGCCATCGTTCGCAGGCACATGACCATGATCGAGGCCGGGAGGAGGGTTCGCGCGAAGGCGGGCCAGGGCATCGCCGAGAGGAACGGCCGGGCACAGACCATCACGGTGATGCCGACGAGCGACTTGACCAGCAGGCTGGCACAGGCGATCCCGACCAGGCCGAATCGGGGTGCCAGCCACATTCCTGCTGCGACGCCGACCGCCGCGCCTCCGGCAAGCACCAGGTTGAGGGTCCGGACCCGCTCGCGGAGCAACAGGATCTGCAGCCCGAACACGGTGAAAAGGGTCTGCACGGCGACACCGAATACGAGAGTGCAGAGCACCGTCGCAGCCTCGGGGGTCACGTCGGTCGTGATCAGGCGCAGCAGGTCTGCGGAGACGAACCAGACGCCCCCGGCGATCGGGAGGATGACCGCGAGCACCGCCCAGAGACCCAGCTCGACGTGGCGGGTGAACTCCGCGCGGTCCCCGATCGGGATGAGCTCCGAAAGGAAGACCACGGCGATCGTCCCGATCACCGGCATCAAGCCCTGGGTCATGCGCCACGGGGCGGCGTAGACACCCGCACCGTCGACGCCGAAGAAACGCTCGACGAGCAGCATGTCGAAGCGGTCGGTCGCGACCATCAACGCAAAGACGAGCGCGAAGGGCGCGCTCTTGCGGAACCATCCGGCCAGCAGGCCCCAGCGCGGCCGGGAGAGGCCGTACCGCCGCACGCTGAGGACGAACGTTCCCAGGGAGACGAGACTGCCGGCGCCCAGGGAAAGCACGGCGTAGACCACCGTGTCCCCGGTGCCTCGCACCAGCAACACGATGGCGGTGAGGCTGGCGAGCCTCGCGACCGTCGACAGGACGCTCACAGAGAGCATCCTCTGCGTGCCGATGTGCACCGACGTCAGGTCGAAGGCCGTGGAGAACAACACGAAGCTCGACGCCAGCACGATCGGGAGGTAAGGGCGATAGGAAGGGATCAGGGCGACCGCTCCGAGCATGGCGGCCAGGGCGACGGCGGCGTGGATCAGCTTCAGCGCGAGGACATCGGACATCACCTGCCGGACGACCGCGCGGTCGCCACGAGCCCGGCCGATCTCGATCGCGGTGAGGTTCCGATAACCGAAGCCCACCAGGGGGAGGAAGAGGTCGACGAGGGTCATGCCGAACTGCGAGAAGCCGAACCCCGTGACGCCGAGTCGGAGGCGGGCGAAACGCAGGATCGCAAGCGGGACGAACTTGTTGGCGACTTCGGCCCAGAGTCCGGCGACGACCGAAAGGAAGATGCGGCGCTTCGCGACGCCGCGCCCGCCGGAGGAGGGCCTGGCCGGCAGAGTCAACATGCCTCGGAGCGCCCCGGCGTCCCGGCCGACGTCACGACGCTGGTGCCGGTCGTTGCGCGGCGACGCGTGGGAGGCCGCTCCCGGCCGGGCCGGCCCATGTTCCAGTCGAACCAGAATTCCCCGGCAGGAATCGCCGGGCGGTCCCCCGGGGCCGCTCCAGCAGGAAGCTAGGCCCCGGCACGATCATCCGCGCCAGGCGACGAGCGCGGTTCGCCGCGTGCAGCGCCAGAGTGCCTCGAGGTCGGCAACTCGGGAGGCTCGGATTCGCAGCATGGAAGCTAAATGATAGGCACAGGCAAGACCCCCGAACAAGGCCTTGCGCCGTGGTCGGACGCCACGGGCCTCCCGGGGAGAGTGGTAGGCTCGGGCCGTGGCGGAAGGGGATCCCCATCGGTTCCGGGTTCCGGGGTTACGAGGTCCACAACGGTCGCGTTGACGCAGCCCCTGCTTCTTCGGGCAGGGTGTGACAGAGAGAGTCCATGCGGGTTCTGATCTGCGGCGTCGATGGATACCTCGGGTGGCCGCTCGCGTTGCACCTCCTGGGCAGGGGGCACGACGTGGGTGGCGTCGATGCCTTCTTCCGGCGCCAGTGGGTCGCCGACGTGGGCGGACACAGCGCCATTCCGATCCCCACGATGGAAGAGCGGCTCGCGCATCTCGGCCGCTCATCCGGGACCGCATTGTGGTTCCGGGAGGGCGACCTCACGGATTCGGCCTTCGTCCGACGGACGATAGCCGAGTTTCGCCCCGAGGCGGTCGTCCAGCTCGCCGAGTGTCCGTCGGCCCCCTACTCGATGATGAGCGTCGAGCACGCCGTGCGGGTCCAGGTCAACAACATAGCGGGCACCACACACCTCCTGTATGCCATCCAGCAGGAGGCGCCCGGGGCCCACCTCGTCAAGCTGGGCACCATGGGAGAGTACGGGACGCCGCCAATCGACATACCCGAGGGTTTCTTCGACGTCGAGTTCCGCGGCCGGAAGGCCCGTCTCCCCTTCCCGCGTCAGGCGGGCAGCTGGTATCACTGGTCGAAGGTCCACGGGTCGAACAACGTCATGTTCGCCTGTCAGCTGCTCGGCCTGCGCGCCACCGACATCATGCAGGGCGTCGTCTTCGGCTGCCGGACCGCCGAGATCGGTGAGGCCCCCGAGCGCGCGACCCGACTCGACTTCGACGAGGCATTCGGCACGGTCGTGAACCGGATGTGCTGCCAGGCGGTGATCGGCCACCCGCTCACCCTGTACGGGGAGGGGCACCAGAAGCGGGGCTTCATCCCCCTCACCGAGTCGATCGAGTGCATGCGGCTCGCGATCGAGAACCCGCCCGCCGCCGGTGAGTATCGCGTCTTCAACCAGTTCGATCTGGTCCTCGACCTCACCGACCTCGCCGAGACGATTCGATCGGTCGGCCGTGACCTCGGACTCGAGGTGCGGATCTGTCACCTCGAGAACCCTCGCCGCGAGCTGGAAGCCCACCGCTACCAGCCCGATCGTGAGGGACTTCTGAAGCTCGGTTTCTCGCCCACCGGAGACGTCGCCGGAGAGATCCGCTCGATGCTCGTCGACCTGGGGCGCTACCGCGATCGTGTCGAGCTGAAGTCCGACCAGATGATCCCGCACGTGAGATGGGACGGACGCCGGCAACGCGTCTCGGTCCTGGACGCTCGATCGGAAGGCTGACGGAGCTCCACCTCCCGCCGACGAGACCCGGACGGAGGTCGTGGACGCCGAGCCAGGCCGCCTTTCTATCTGTAGCGAACGATCGTCTTCCCCAGCAGAGCTTTCGTCGTCCCGACCAGGAACCCCGCGTTGGCCAGGAGGAAGCTGTAAGGCGTCCCCACGACTCGGGCCTTGATCCGACGCGCGTCGCACCACCAGCCGACGAGCCCTGCCACGTAGAAAGCACCGAACGCGATGCTGATCGCCAGGAACGGGCGGCTTCCCGCGGCAGCCTCGGCGGCGGCGGCGGCCGTGGCCACGATGAGGAACACGGGCGAGAGCCACCGGAGCAGCTTGTGGGACCAGAGACCGAACGCGTGGCCCGGATTCCTGAACGGATCGAGCAGCTCGGGGAACATCCAGGTCCCCTGCCAGCCCCGCAGCGTCATCCGGCACCTGGCCCCGAATTCCCTCGCGCCCTCGTGCTCCATCCGTTCGTGGGCCACGGCGCCGGGACAGTGCACCACCCGATGCTTCTGCCGGACCACGTCGAGGGGCAGGTAGCAGTCCTCTCCCGTGCTTTCCGGCATGGGCCTGAGAAGCTCACGCCTCACAGCGAGACAGGCTCCGCTCGCGACGGCCAGAATCCCGAGCTCGGTCTCCGCCTTCCGGACCTCGAGCTCGTAGGACCAGTAGAGGCCCTGGTTCTCCGACACGATGTTCCCCGCCGCCGTGGAGAAGAGCACGTGCCCGTCCACGGCACCGACGAGGGAGTCCGCGAAGGGTTCGACCAACCGGACGAGACAGTCCACGGCGAAGGTCGTCCCGGCATCCGTGAAGACGACGACGTCTCCCGACGCCGCTGCCAGGGCCTGATTCTGCGCCCGCGTCTTTCCGCCCGGCGCCGGGGGCGTGAACAGCACGACGCGAGCGTCACGTAGCGACCGGACGATCTCGTCCGTGCCGTCCGTGGAGCCATCCGAGGCCACGATCACCTGCAGCCGGTCGCGCGGGTAATCACAGGCGAGGATGTTGTCGAGCCTGCGTCCGATGGCGGCCTCTTCGTTGCGAACCGTCACCAGCACCGTCAGGGTCGGAAGCTCCCCAGGCCTCGTCTCGACCGGCCGGAGCCTGGGCGCCAGCAGGCAGAGCAGCCTCAGGACTCCCAGGTAGAGCCCGTAGACGTAACAGAGCATCGCCGTCGCCAGGACGAAGAGCGTGCTCATCTCCGAAGGCTCGGCTGTTCCCCGTACCAGCTGAGCATGCCGCTCAGCTTTCCCAGGAGCTCGTTGCCTCGAACGCGAGGCTGGATGAGGCGACCGAGCGCCTTCGCGACCGGCCGTCGGACCAACGGCCTCAGCCAGGGCGCCAGCTCGATTCGCTGGCCGATCTCCAACTTCCTGAACCCCATGTGGCGCTTGAACCGCTCGAGGGTCTCCATTCCCGGTTGCACGGACTCGAGTCCTATCGACACCTCGCGAATGGCGCTCTCGGAGAGCTTCTCCTTCATGTACGTGAAGAGGAGCGCGTTGTTCGGGTAGTGCTCGAGCCACCGGGACCCCGACCGGACGATGACGATGCTCGCGCAGCCTTCCATGCAGAACGCCACGAGGTAGGCCGCCAGAGCGCCGTCCACGAAAGCGCCCCAGATGTCCGCCCCCTCCGTCTCGAAGGCGCGGCGGTGGAACCGCGCCCAGTACTCCTCGAACCCGACAGGGACCTTTCTGCCCTGGCGGGCGAGGGTCTCCCGATTGAGGCAGGAGCCCTGGGAGAGCAGCTCCTCCAGCTTCACGGGGCGCACGGAGCACCGTTCCAGGCCGCGTCTGGTCTGGCCACGTGTTCGTGGCGACAGGTGCTCCATCCCGTAGTTCGTCGCGTCACAGGTGAACCTGTGGCTCGGCCTGCCGGCCTCGAGCGGGCAGGGGAATCTCGCCACCAGCCCGTCGGAGCAGAGGACGGCGCAGAGATCGAGGGCGCACGGGTCGACGGCGTTCTGGAGCGGAAAGCTGGTGTACACGCGCCACGTGCCGTCGTACCAGTAGACGTTTCCCACGCGCCGGACGCGGTGCCCCATGTGGGCCAGGAGCGACGCGTAGGCCTCGGTGCTCACGAGACCCGCTTCCTGAAGACGAGGAGCTCCTTGGGGGCGAGGTGGAGCGCCGCGTGGCTGAGGCGGTAGAGCGCAGCGCTCGCCGCGTAGTAGGCGGACGCGAATCCCCTGAACACCGCTGATCCGTGCGCAGGCGACCGCTCCGGGTGCGACGCGACCAGGTCGAGGCCATGCTTCTCGCAGAGTCGCGCGAGCGTCTCTCGCGAGTAGTAGTAGAGGTGCTCACGGGGGTTGAGCCTCACCGGCACACCGTAGAGAAGCCGGCACAGCAAGCCCTTGTTCTTGTGGAGGCGAAACCACAATCCGGGGATCTCGATCGCGAGGAGCCCACCCGGCCGGAGGATGCGGGCCATCTCGGCCAGGTCCTCGTTGGGCTCTGCGTGAAGCATGAAGGCGTCGAGCGACGTGATCACGTCGAACGAGCCGCTCGAGAACCGCTGGTCGCGCAGGAACCCGGTGCTCACGGTCAGCCCGAGCTTCTCGCGGGCGTAGCGCGCAGCGAAGACAGAAGGCTCCACACCCTCGGCCTTCCAGGCAGGGTCGTCGAGGAAGAGCCTCAGGAACGCCCCGGACGCGGCCCCCACGTCCAGCAACCGGCCGCCTTCCGGAAGCATCCTTCTGAGGAAGAGAGCCTCTCGCTGAAGGCTCTCCTCTCTGAAGGACATCAACTCCCGCGTCGCCCGGCCCTCGTCCCTGACGTACTCCTTCTCGAAGTGCTCGGCCACGGACGCCGCGTTCGGCCTCGGGTTGACGAAAAGCAGGCCACATCCGTGGCAGCGGACGATCTTCAGGCCGTCCGAGAGAGCGAAGGG